>JBAQZZ010000197.1:0-8964 GCA_049791475.1 Flavobacteriaceae bacterium
AACCATTTTTGATGTTCTTGATAAGTATGAGAAACCAAAAGAAGTTTTTGCAATTTCTAAATTTATTGAAACAGGTTCAGGGAAAATTCATCGAAAAAATACGTTGAAAGCTTTAGGGTTGATTGACTAAAATAATCAAAGCTAATATTACTTATAAAAAAATGCCAAACGAAAATTTGGCATTTTTTTGTGGTTTACTAAGTGAAAAGTACAGTTTACTCATTTGTGGTTTTATAACATAATATTTGGTTTTAGTTTTATGCTAAACTTTAAAAATCAACTATTATGAAAGCATTATTAAAATTAGCGTTTGTGTTAGCAATAACAATGCAAATGCAATCTCAAGAAAAGACTATTTATGGAAAAGTATTGGATGAGTCTAGTTTTCCACTTCCAGGAGCAAATGTTTTAATTAAAAACTTAAATATTGGAACAACAACAGATTTTGATGGTAAATATGAAATAAAGGCTAAAGAAACTGATACACTAGTTTTTAATTTTGTAGGGTATATTTCTAAAGAATTTTTAGTGGGTAAAGGCAATGTTATTACAATTTCTTTACAAGCTGATGCAGCTAAACTAGATGAAGTGGTTGTAATGGGTTATGCCACTCAAAGACGAAGTTCAATTACTGGTTCTGTAACTCAAGTTTCTGCTTCTCAAATAAACCGCCAAAAACAAAAGGCCTATCATAATAAATTAGCTGGACAAATTCAATCAACTCCAATTGTACAAGCTTTACAAGGCAAAGTTTCTGGAGTTAGCATTAATCAATCTGCTGGAAACCCAGGTTCTCATACAAAAATTTTAATCAGAGGCATGTCTTCTATTAATAACAATAATAAGCCTTTGTTGGTTATTAATGGTGAAATTCAATCTTATAATGTTTTAGAAAAGGTTAATCCAAAAAATATAAATTCTATAAATGTTCTTAAAGATACTAGTGCTTCAGCTATTTATGGAAGTAGAGCATCAAATGGTGTAATAATTATATCAACAAAAAATGAAATAAAAAAAGCTACGGAAGAGCAATTATATATAGTTGATGGTGTTCCCATTAAAAAAGAACTTAACTATATAATTGATGGTTTTTCTGAAACAGATATCGATAGTAAAAAACAGTATAATAAATCTGACGCTAAGAAAAAGTTTGGTAAAATAGCTAAAAATGGGTGTATAGTAATTACAACACATCAAGGTAATTTCAGATTGAATAATGAAGAAGCCTACGCTATTATTGAAGAAAATGTATTTGAAAGAACGACGCTATCTCCGCTTTCAACATTTTCAATTGATGTAGATAAAGCTTCTTACAGCAATATTAGACGTATGATTAATAGCGGAATGACTATTGAACCCGATGCTGTTAAAATTGAAGAAATGATTAATTATTTTGATTATGATTATCCTCAGCCCGTTGGAGAACATCCATTTTCAATACATACAGAAGTAGCAAAAACATCATGGCATAAAGACACTAAAATTGTTAAAATTGGTATTCAAGGAAAAACATATAGTTATGATGAATTACCACCATCAAATCTCACATTTTTAATTGATGTATCTGGTTCTATGGGTTCTCAGAATAAATTATCATTATTAAAACAAGCTTTTAAACTTTTGGTTAATCAACTTCGTGATGAAGATAAAGTTTCAATAGTAGTTTATGCGGGTGCAGCAGGTGTGGTATTAAAACCAACTTCTGGAAAGCACAAAGAAAAAATTATTAATGCTTTAGATAATTTAAATTCAGGAGGTTCTACTGCTGGTGGAGCAGGAATAGAATTAGCTTATAGATTAGCCGAAGAAAATTATAAAAAGACTGGAAATAATAGAGTTATTTTAGCAACAGATGGTGATTTTAACGTAGGAGAATCTAGTGATAAAGCTATGGAAAAACTTATTGAAGAAAAGCGAAAATCAGGGGTGTTTTTATCTGTTTTAGGTTTTGGATATGGAAATTATAAAGATTCTAAACTAGAAACTTTAGCAGATAAAGGAAATGGAAACCATGCTTACATCGACAATATGCAAGAAGCTCAAAAGGTTTTTGGAAAGGAATTTGGAGGTACATTATTCACCATTGCAAAAGATGTGAAAATTCAAATTGAATTTAACCCAAGTAAAGTTCAAGCTTACAGATTAATAGGCTATGAAAACAGAATGCTTGAAGATGAAGATTTTATAGACGATACAAAAGATGCAGGTGAATTAGGAAGTGGTCATACCATTACTGCTTTATATGAAGTAATTCCTATTGGAGTTAATAGTGGTTACTTAAAAGATGTGGATGATTTAAAATATACGAAATCAAAAATCTCCGATGGTTTTTCAGATGAACTATTCACCGTAAAATTCAGATATAAAAAACCTGATGGCGATAAAAGTATAGAAATGGTTCATATTCAAAAGGAAGACATTACTGAAGCTTCTGAAGACTTGAAGTTTGTATCTGCTGTTGCTTTATTTGGTATGCAATTGCGGCAGTCTAAATATCACAATAACTCTAAAATTGAAGATGTTATTGAGTTAGCTAAAAGGGGAAGAGGTTTAGACGAAAATGGCTATCGTGCAGAGTTTATACGATTGGTTTCTTCTTATCAAAATTTATAGAATATAAACAAGACTGTTTTTGGGCAGTCTTTTTTTTTTGGAAATTTTTAAAGTAATTACCAACAGTTGTTTTAGTTTATTATAAATACCACTAAATACATTATTTTCTCTAACTTTATGCTAAAATTATGATGTTATGAAAGTTTGTCTAATATTCTTTTTTCTAATCTCAATTCAATTACAAAGTCAGCAAATTCTCCCAGAGCGTAAACGTGCAGAAGTTGTAGATGCTATTTTAGCAGAACGTTTTAATTCGCTTTTACCAGATTTAATGGATCGAACAGGTTTTGACATGTGGATTGTAATTTCGAGAGAATATAACGAAGATCCCGTATTAAAAACCATGCTTCCAGCTACTTGGTTAAATGCTAGACGAAGAACAATTTTAGTTTTTTACCGTGATAAAGCAAAAAATACCATAGAGAAGTTAGCCGTTGCACGCTATAATTTTGGAGATAATATTTTTTCTGCTTGGGATAAAGAAAAAGAACCAAATCAATGGTTACGATTAATTCAAATTATTGAAGAGCGAAAACCCAAATCTATAGGTTTAAATTACTCCGAGCATTTTAATATTGCTGATGGAATTGTGAAAACAGATTATGAAACTTTTATTGAATATTTACCAAAAACGTATCATAAAACGGTTAAATCAGCCGAAAAATTGGCAGTGGCTTGGATAGAAACTCGAACTGAAACAGAAATGGTAATTTATAATCAATTGGTAGATATTACCCATGACATTATAGCCGAAGCATTTTCTGAAAAAGTAATCACAGCAGGTATTACCACCACTAGTGATGTAGAATGGTGGATGCGCGATAAAGTTACAGAGCTTGGTTTAGAAACCTGGTTTCACCCAACTGTTGATGTTCAACGAACAAAAAATGATTTAAAAGGGCATTTATATTCCTTTTCTGATCGACCAGAAATGGAAGTTATTTTACCAGGTGATTTAGTGCATTGTGATTTCGGAATAACGTATTTAAGATTGAATACCGATTGTCAAGAATTAGCCTATGTTTTGAAACCCAATGAAACAAAACCACCTCAATTTTTAGTAGATGCTTTAAAAGACGGAAACCGAGTTCAGGATATTTTTACCAATAATTTTGAAACCCAAAAAACAGGTAATGAAATCTTATTAAAATCTTTAAAGGAAGCTAAAGCTGAGGGTTTAAAACCATCAATTTATACACATCCTTTGGGAAGTTACGGGCATTCATCTGGCCCAACTATAGGGATGTGGGATTCACAAGGAGGAGTAGAAGGTGCTGGTGATTATCCTTTATATCCTAATACTGTTTACGCCATAGAATTGAATACGACTGTAAATATTCCAGAATGGAAACGTGATATACGGGTGATGCTTGAGGAAGCAGGTTTTTATGGGCAAGATGGATTTAGGTACGTAAATGGAAGGCAAACAACCTTGCTAACCATTCCTAGAGTTAAACCAAATCAAGGGAATTAGTTCATATTTTTGAATGTCTGTATAACATATATGACGCTATTAAGCCAACTAGAGTGAAAATACCCATAATTGCAAAGGTATTTTGAAGTCCTACAGTTCCGGGATTCTCATCTAGAAAGTATCCCATAAGTGGTCCAGCAAAAATGTCTGGTGTGTAACCAACGATTGATATAAAACCAACTACAGTTCCTGTAAGAGCTAAAGGAATATTACTTTCTTCTAACGTAGCGAAGTATAAAACCCTAGCAGAGTATATACCTATAGCCATTGTTCCGATGGATAAAATAAATAAAAACGTGGAATTATTGTTAATAATTCCTGATGCAAAAATAAGACTAGTTATCAGCATCAATAAGAAACCAATGACTATCCAAAGGGAAGCTTTAGTACGATCTGCTAGTAATCCAATTATTATCCCGATAAAGGGACGCATATATAGTAGATATGTTCCAACTTTTGCAGCTTTAATTTTATCATATTCCATAACATCTTCGGCGTATTGACTAAAGAGATCGGTCATCTTATATCCAAAATAAGCACATAAAATTATAATCATTAATAACCAAACGGCTTTAAACTGCATGACCTTTTTAAAGTTTTTTAGTGTTAATGTTTTAGGTTTTTCAGTTTGCTTTTCTTCATTAGATTTCAAATCTTTTAAAAAGAAAAAAACTAATACTGAAATCAAACAAACCGCTATTGAGGTATAAATTATAACTTGCTTAAAAGCTATTTTACGTTCTAAAATAGATGTAAATTCTATATCGTTTGTTAGAAATGATGAAAACACAAGAACGCCAATTGACCCAAATATAGCGGCTACTAATCCGCGTCCACCATCTAAAAAGCCAAAAGCAATGCCTTGTTTGGTTGTTCCGCCCCAAATTCGAGTTGCTTTAATTATTGCTGCCCAAAAAAGGAAAATAGTTGTAAACCCCCAAAAACCATAGAGTATCCGTAGGCTTCCTAATGTAGGGTAGGTGGCTAGGTAAAAACCGCCCAAGCCAGTAAGCATTAACGCAGTAGACATTAGTAAATGTGGTCTAAATTTATCAGCTAAAGGTCCACCAACTAAATATGAAAAAAGAGCTACTAAACCATATACCGAAAAGCAGCTTCCAAGTTCTGTCTGACTTATTATCAATGATTCTAAGAATGTTGTTCTGAAAATACGAACAATTACAAAAGGTAATATAAAAACAGCTTCACCAGCTAGTATAAGTAAGATGATAATGTAAATTGGAGAAGATATTTTTTCTTTGGACATTAAACTTGTAAAATCCCCAAGTTAAATTTCTTTTCAATAGGCGCGTGGTTAGCCGCTTCAATACCCATACTAATCCAGGTTCTGGTGTCTAACGGATTAATAATGGCGTCCGTCCAAATTCTGGCTGCAGCGTAATATGGAGATACTTGATTATCGTATCTATCTTTTATTTTGTTAAATAATGCGGCTTCTTTTTCAGGAGTAATTTTTTCGCCTTTCTTTTCTAAAGATGCTTTTTCAATTTGAAGTAATACTTTAGCAGCCGAATTTCCGCTCATTACAGCAAGTTCTGCACTTGGCCATGCAACAATTAATCTAGGGTCATAAGCTTTTCCACACATAGCGTAATTACCAGCGCCATAGCTATTTCCAATAATTATAGTGAATTTTGGAACGACAGAATTACTAACGGCATTCACCAT
The DNA here is from genome assembly GCA_049791475.1 of Flavobacteriaceae bacterium. Lineage (GTDB taxonomy): Bacteria > Bacteroidota > Bacteroidia > Flavobacteriales > Flavobacteriaceae > CAXBID01. The sequence continues at coordinate 5,777 of JBAQZZ010000197.1, forward strand.
TTTAGCACCATCTTTTATAATACCACCGTGTTCACTTTTGCTGCCTACCATAAAACCAGTAACATCTTGTAGAAATACTAAAGGTATTTTTTTTTGGTTACAATTTGCTATAAAACGCGTGGCTTTATCTGCACTATCATTGTAAATAACACCACCAAACTGCATTTCTCCTTTTTTGGTTTTAACCAGTTTTCGCTGATTTGCGACAATACCAACTGCCCAACCATCAATTCGGGCATAGCATGTGATAATGGTTTGTCCGTAACCAGCTTTGTATTCATCATATTCTGAATTATCAACTAAGCGTTTTATAATATCATACATGTCGTATTGATCTGCACGACTTTTAGGTAAAATTCCATAAATATCTTCAGGGTTTTCTTTAGGTTTTTTAGACTCATTTCTATTAAAACCAGCTTTATTAAAATCGCCAATTTTATCAATAATATTTTTAATGGTATCTAAAGCATCTTTATCATCTTTCGCTTTATAATCGGTAACCCCAGAAATTTCACAATGCGTAGTTGCTCCACCTAAAGTTTCATTATCAATAGTTTCGCCAATAGCGGCTTTTACCAAATAACTTCCAGCAAGAAAAATACTTCCAGTTTTATCAACTATTAAAGCTTCATCGCTCATAATTGGCAAATACGCACCACCAGCAACACAACTTCCCATAACAGCAGCAATTTGGGTAATACCCATACTACTCATAATAGCATTGTTTCTAAAAATGCGCCCGAAATGTTCTTTATCAGGAAAAATTTCATCTTGTAATGGTAAATACACACCTGCAGAATCTACTAAATAAATAATAGGAAGTCTGTTTTCAATAGCTATTTCTTGTGCTCTTAAATTCTTTTTTCCAGTTATAGGAAACCACGCACCAGCTTTTACAGTAGCGTCATTAGCCACAACAATGCATTGTTTTCCTTTGATGTATCCTATTTTTATAACTACACCACCAGACGGACAACCACCATGTTCTTGATACATGTCTTCGCCAGCAAAAGCACCAATTTCAATAGATTTAGCTTTAGAATCTAACACATAGTCAATTCGTTCTCTAGCTGTCATTTTTCCTTTGGCATGAAGCTTTTCTATTCGAGATTTACCACCACCCAAACTAACTTTAGCCAGCCGTTTTTTGAGTTCTGATACTAAGAGTTTATTGTGATCTTCGTTTTTATTGAAGTTGATATCCATGTAAAAAATGTTTTTACGAATTTACAAAATATGCTGTATTTAAAATTATTAATTTATTAAAATAATTTACATGGAAATATATTCCTTGGAATATAAATTTATTTGTTATATATTTGTACTATAAAAAATAATATAAAATGAAAAAAATAATAGCCTTTGCAGGAAGTAACAGTAAAAATTCAATAAATAAACAATTGGTAACATATGCTTCTGGTTTATTAAAAGGTGTTGAAGCTAGTATTTTAGATTTAAATGATTTTGAATTACCAGTTTATGGGATTGATTTAGAAACTGAAAAGGGGATTCCAGGTAATGCTCAAAAGTTTTTAGATATTATAAAATCGTCTGATGGTATCGTTTTGTCTTTAGCAGAACACAATGGCGCTTATGCAACGGTGTTTAAGAATATTTTTGACTGGATGTCTAGAATAGACGGAAAACTTTGGAGTGAAAAACCTATGCTTTTAATGGCGACATCTCCAGGTGCAAGAGGAGGAGCTACAGTTTTAGAAATTGCTAAAGGACGTTTCCAATATATGGGTGGTAATATTATTACAGATTTTAGTTTTCCATCATTTTTTGATAATTTTAAAGAAGGAAAAGTTGTTAATAATGAATTAAATTTAGACTTAAAAAGTAAAGTTGAACTTTTTCAAAAAACACTTTAATTTAATTCTGAAGCTAAAAAAATGGGCGACTTATCAAAAGATATCAATTCAAAGTTTGCTAATAATCGTATTAAAGCATTATTGAACATTATTTACACGGCAAACTGGATTACAAGTCATCAAAATGAATTTTTTAAATCTTTTGGTATTTCTCCACAGCAATATAATATTTTGCGCATTTTAAAAGGTGCTGGAGAACCTTTAAATGTTCAAGTTATAAAAGACAGAATGTTGGAGCGTTCGCCAAACGCCACGCGTTTAATGGATAAATTATGTGCTAAGAAATATATTGAGCGTTGTCCTTCAGAACATGATAGACGCGTAGTAAAAATAGCTATTACAAAAGAAGGAAAAACGTTTTTAGACTCTATACCTAATAATTTTAATAAAGAATTATTGAAGAGTTTAAGTGAAGAAGAAGCAGAACAATTAAGTAATCTGCTTGATAAAATGCGATAATCGTGTTTTTTTAATTAAATATTTTCCATGGAAAGTATTGTAAAAGTAATTATTATGAAATTAAATACAATAAAAAGAGTAGGTAGGAGTGATTTTGTAAATATGGGTCCCATTCAATTGAGACAACCTATACCAACACGCGACATTGATAATATAGATCCGTTTATATTATTACATCACTACGGGCCTTATAATATTTCGGAACAGAATAATCCCTTTGATTTAGGACCACATCCACACAGAGGATTTGAACCTATTACATTTTTGGTTGAAGGCGAACAATTACACAGAGATTCTTTAGGAAATGAAAGTATTGTTAAATCTGGAGATGTACAATGGACAACCGCAGGAAGAGGTATTATTCATGCTGAAGCACCAACTAAAGCCTTTGTTAAAAAAGGAGGGACTTTAGAAGGGATTCAATTATGGTTGAATTTACCTGCGGAAAAGAAAATGATTTCAGCAAATTATCAGCATGTGAAAAATGAAGATTTTAGAGTAGTATCTTCAAAAGATGATAAGGTTAAGATTCAGATTATTTCTGGTGAGTTAGAGGGTATTTATGGTCGAATTCAAACACAAACATCTGTAAATGCTTTTATGATTGATATTAACAAAGGAGGAAAACACACTATTAAAATCGCTAAAACACATCAATCAATGATCTATTTATTAAAAGGGGACGTAGTTATAAATGATTCTAAAGTATTAAAATTAGATGAAAATCAACTGATTCAATTTAATCAAGATGGTGACGGGTTTTCTATTGAATGTAATGAAACTAGTAAGTTATTATTTCTTTCTGGCGAACCTTTTAATGAAAAAGTAACCACTTACGGGCCTTATGTAATGAAC
>JBAQZZ010000198.1:0-11897 GCA_049791475.1 Flavobacteriaceae bacterium
GAATTTTTATCGGTTGTCTTTTCCATTTTTTAGTGTCTAAAGTTATAAGTAATTAAAGTGTCTAAAGTTACTTCTATCATTATATTCGGTTTTACTTTACTGACATGTCTCAAATTTTTATTTTTTAATTTTAACTTTATGAAATTAAGTGCATTTTAGGCACTTTTAACTTTTATACGTTTTAATCTACGCTTAACATTGCCTTGAACCACATAATGGTCAATTGTTGGGGCAAACACGTTCATTAATAAAATGGCTAGCATGACGCCTTCTGGATACGCAGGATTGAACACACGAATCAATATTGAAATAAAACCAATTAAAAATCCGTAAATCCATTTTCCTCTATTGGTTTGTGATGCTGTTACTGGGTCGGTAGCCATAAACACAATACCAAAGGCAAGTCCACCTATTAATAAATGATGCCAATAATGTGTGCTCATTAAGCCATAAAACTTACTGCTTTGTGCAATCCAACCAGCATCAACAACACTATTGAAAATAAGCCCCATGACTATGGCTCCTATGATTGCAGACAGCATTATACGCCAGCTTCCTATTTTGGTAAAAATTAAAAACAGGCCTCCCAACAAAATCAGTAGGGTTGAAGTTTCACCAATAGACCCAGGAATAAAACCAAAGAACATATCTGCAACGGAATGCGTCACTGGGTTATTTTGGGCAATACCTCCAAGTATGGTTTCTCCAGAAATAGCATCTAAGTTGGCACCTTCTGCAATCTCCTGTCCTCTTTTCACTGCGCCTTCAACCCAAACTTTATCGCCACTCATCCAAGTTGGATAAGAGAAAAACAAAAAGGCTCTAATGGTTAAAGCGGGATTTAAAATATTCATTCCTGTACCTCCAAACACTTCTTTGCCAATGATAACACCAAAAACCACTGCAACTGCTAGCATCCAAAGTGGAATATCTATTGGGACAATTAATGGCACTAGCATACCAGTTACTAAGTATCCTTCTTCAACTTCGTGTCCCTTTATTATGGCGAAAATAAATTCAATTCCTAAACCAACACCGTAAGATACCAATATAAGTGGCAAAATTTTCCAAAAGCCAATCATAAAGTTAGCCATAGACCAAAATTCTGAACTAAAGAAACCACTTGCAGCTGCTTGAATTTCTCCAACGGCTAAATTATGTTGGTAACCTGCATTAAACATTCCGAAAATTAAACACGGTACCAAAGCCATAATTACGGTGTTCATGGTACGCTTTAAATCGTCAGCAACTTTTATATGAGTTCCATTGTGTGTGGTTTCATTTGGCAAGTATAAGAAGGTATGGATGGCGTTAAATGCTGGTATCCACTTTTTATCTTTATTTTTTACCTTGAATTTATGTAAATTTTCTTTTAAACCCATCTTGTAGTATTTTTCATTTCGTTCCTCAATGAATAATTATCCAATTTCTTTAAGCATTAAATCTAATCCTGCTCTTATAATTTTTTGATGTGGTTGTTTAGACACGCAAACAAACTCTGTTAAAGCAAAATCTTCTGGTGCGACCTCGTACATTCCTAAAGCCTCCATTTCATCTAAATCTTGATACATGCAAGCTTTTAAAATTTGCATCGGATAGATATCTAAAGGAAATACTTCTTCGTAAGTACCCGTAGTTACAAAAGCACGATGCTCACCATTAGTATTTGTATTTAAATCATATTTCTTCTTTGGAGTTAACCAAGAAAATGTTAACGCTCTCGAGGTTGATATTTTATTGAATATAGGTTTATTCCATCCAAAAAACTCATAATCATCACCTTCTGGAATTACAGAAATTACATTGCTGTAATAATCTAAATTCCCATCTGGTTTTACTTGTTTTCCAGATAATACATTACCAGAAATTATACGATCGTTACCATCTTTAGCAACCCCTTTATCGTAAACCATTGTAGAAATTTCGCTTCCTATTTTGGTAGTGAAATATCTTGGTTTTTCAACTGAAGAACCAGCTAAAGCTACAATACGCTCTGCATTAAATTTTCCAGTTAATAATAATTCGCCAATAATAACTAAGTCTTGTGCATTAACCGTCCAAACAACTTCGCCCTTATTTACAGGGTTTATTTTATTGATAAGCGTACCCACATTCCCTGATGGATGCGGGCCAGAAACTTTATGTAAAGTTATGCCTGATAAACCTGCAAGTGGCGAATTTGAAGTACCTGTAGAAACATGTACTTGGCCTTCAGTAAGTTTTCCTAAAGCAGAAACTGCAGCTTGTAATTCAGCTTCTTTTCCTTTTAAAGTAAAATCTAAATCGGCAGCAAGTGGCGCACTAGCATATCCTGAAATAAAAATTGCTTTTGGCGTTTTACTTGGGTTTGCAATAACATCATAAGGGCGTTGCTTTATAAAAGCCCAACAACCCGATGCTAATAAATGTGCTTTTATTGCTCCGGCATCAGCAGAATTTGTACTAAACTTGCCATGGTCTATAGCTATTTGCGTTTTGTCAGCTTTAATTTTAATAGCCATAATACGTCTTCTAGCACCACGCTCTACTTCTACAACTTCTCCAGAAACTGGAGACACAAACTTCATATCTTCAACATCTTTATTGAAAAAAATAGTTTCACCTGCTTTTACAGTTGCACCCTCTTTTGCGATAAGTTTGGGAATAATACCGTGGAAATCTTCAGGTCTTAGAGTATAAAAGTTACTTACTACTGCCTTTTCATTGGTTTTTTCAGCTTCACCCTTAAGTTTAATGTCTAGACCTTTTTTAATTCGAATGTCGTTTGACATATTTTTTTTATTGAAATTAGTTATCCAAAAATCGTGGCAAAAATACGAATTAATCCCTATATTATTCATTCAATTTAATTGCAACTCATTTATTTATATTTATTCTAAATAATAAATATAACTTAGGTATGGATTTTGTTTATCTTTATGAAAAAAATGACTCTAAAATGCTATTAAAGTTTAAACAAACGCTTTTTTTTACCATATTTCCTTTCATTGTTTTATCTCAAGTTGATGAGGTAAATCCGCCAGACTATATAAAATCAATTACATTTAAAAGTATAAGCAGTGATTTAGGTGAATTACCCATAATAAAATTGGGTGAAACTTTTTATTTAGAATTTGATGCGCTTGTAGCAAACGAACCTGATTTTTATTATAAAATTGAACATTATAATTACGATTGGACAGAGTCTCAACTTGTAAGACCTGAATTTTTATTGGGCATTGATAATTTTAGAATCCAAGATTATCGCAACTCATTCAATACGTTTCAGCTATATTCACATTACAGATTATCCATCCCGAATGAACAAACAAGAGGATTAAAAGTATCAGGTAATTACATACTTTCAATTCATGACAGCGATGATAATTTAGTTTTTTCAAGAAAATTTATGATTTATGAAGATATAGTAATTCCTGGAATAAGTATTAAACGTTCTCGCGATGTTAGCACTATAAACAGTATGCAAACTGTAGATTTAGAAATTTCTGGAGGAAGACAACTAAATACTCCTATTCAAACCGTTAATACCGTAATTATTCAAAATAGAAATTTGAATACAGCTATTAAAAACTTAAAACCACAATATGCTATTGGCGATAAATTAATATACAGGTATGTTAACGAAACTGCATTTGCCGGTGGTAACGAGTATTTATTTTTTGAAACTAAAGATGTACGAACAGCGGCATTAGGTGTTCAATTTATAGATTTAAAAGAGATTTACCATAGTTATTTATTCGCAAATCGCTCTAGGGCTAACTTGCCATATACCTTTAATCCTGATATAAACGGGCGCTTCAAAATAACAGCTATAGATAGAGACGATGTTTCTATTGAAGCAGATTACACACAAGTGCACTTCACTTTAAATTACCCAGAATTAACCAACGGAGAACGCATTTATGTCTATGGAAATTATAACAATTACGCCTTGGATGATTATAATGAAATGATTTTTAACCCAGATACTGGCAGATATGAAAGTGATTTCAAATTCAAACAAGGGTTTTACAACTATAAATACGTGGTAGTAAATCGCGATGGCAGTTTAGATGAAGGCAGAATAAGTGGTAACTTTTGGCAAACCGAAAACAATTATAAAGTGTTGGTATATTATCGCGATTTGGGCGCACGTTATGATAGGATTGTAGGATTTAATGAACTCTCCTCAATCAATATCACCAATTAAACGTGCATTTCAACTAATATTTCTTTCAAATACGTTAAAATACATCACTAACCACTTAATATTTATTATTTTAGCACCCGTAAACAATGGTTTATAAATAGTTAACATGGTTCAACAAGTAACAAGAGGTATAAAAATTTCGGTGGAAACCACCTTTGAAGGCTCGTTTTATAAAAATTATAAAATACAGTACGCCTTTGGATATACCGTAACTATTGAAAACCAAAGTAAAGATTCTGTGCAACTTAATGCACGCCACTGGGAAATTTTAGATGCTTTAAACAACATTGAAACCGTAACTGGCGAAGGTGTTATTGGCAAAAAGCCTGTTTTGAAACCTGGCGAATCTCACACCTACACATCTGGTTGTTTATTAACCGCTCCTTTTGGTGCTATGCAAGGGCATTACAGTATGGTAAACTTTACTACTACCAAAAAATTTCAAGTTACCATTCCTACTTTTAAATTGAGTGCGCCTTTTGCAATCAACTAGTTTCATCATAGCGAATTACACTTTTTTTTACGTAATATGGCAATCTAAGTAATTAATAATTATTTAAATGTGTGAAATTAAAAAATCTTGTAGTCAACCTTTTCTAAGAATAAACCTATTATCATTCCAAAATTGTATTAGTCTTCTATGATTATTTCTGTTTTCATCATTAACTTGTATCGAGTTAACGTCGTTAAATTTAGTTAACTTAGATGAAGCCCTTCTTAGTTTAGCTAATTTTGACAAGTTAACTCCCACACACAAAGGCCTAGAATTAAAATCCCTAATAAAATTATAACTTAAATTATTAAACGCTTGTACTACCAAATATTCATTAATCCATAAATCTTTATCGAAATTTCTTTCAAAGATAATTTGAATCAATTCACTAATCTTTCCGATTTCATATTTTTCATTAAATTTATCTATTGTTGATTTTTCAAGAAATTCTGAAATAAACTTTTCTAAAAATTCAATCTTATTCTCTAAAAACTTATTCAAATCATAAAAATTTTAAATGTATTTCGAAAATATAAAAAATATCAATACATTGTAACTATATACAATAAAAGACATCATCATTGTAAAAAGGTACGATATAATGATCTCATTTATTTAGGGCTTGCTGATTTTCTAAAAAAACAACGAATATTTTCACTTTTTTGAGAACCTTTAAATTCTGAAATTACCTGTAGGGCAGTCAAAAAATTAGAACTGAAAATAGTTAAAATTAGAACTAGAAATATTTTTTTCATAAAGTTGACAACTTGCTAGATAACAGCCCTCAATACCGACGTATCACAAGGATGTATTTTACAATGTTTTCACAACTGTATTTACAGCACTAATAGTAAAATCTAAATCTTGATAAGTTAAAGCATCCGTTATAAACCAAGTTTCAAAGGCACTTGGCGCAATATAAACCCCCGCGTTTAGCATACCGTGAAAGAATTTTTTAAATGTATCGTTGTTGCCTTTTGCAGCTGTTTCAAAATCGACAACCTCTGCCGCATCAAAATGAACAGAAATCATAGAACCAATTCTATTTATAGTGTGTTCTATATTATTTTCTGATAACACTTTCGAAATACCTTTATGTAAATATTCTGTTTTTTTTGCTAAACTTTCAAAAACCTTGGTATTACTATTTAACTCAGTCAACATAGCAAAGCCAGCAGCCATCGCTAAGGGATTTCCGCTTAAAGTACCCGCTTGATAAACGGGACCTAAAGGTGCTAAATGATTCATAATCTCTTCTCTTGCAGCAAAGGCTCCAACAGGCAAACCACCACCAATTACTTTACCAAAACAAACAATATCTGAAGTAATTCCATATAATTCTTGAGCGCCTCCTTTTGCCAAACGAAAACCCGTCATTACTTCATCAAAAACCAACAATATATTATTAGCGTCACACAAACTTCTAAGCGCTTCTAAAAACCCCTTTTTTGGCGGAATACAACCCATATTTCCAGCAACAGGCTCAATAATTATACAGGCTATTTCATTTTTATTCGCTTCAACTAATAGTTTTACATTCTCAATATCATTGTATCTGGCTAGCAACGTATCTTTGGCGGTACCTTTTGTAACACCGGGGCTATTAGGTGTGCCTAATGTGCTCGCTCCACTTCCCGCTTGGATTAAAAAAGAATCGGAATGGCCATGATAACAGCCAGCAAATTTGATTATTTTGTCTTTTCCTGTAAAACCTCGCGCTAATCGAACCGCGCTCATACATGCCTCAGTTCCTGAATTTACAAATCGTATTTTATCAATATTTGGAACCATTGATACTGCTAATTCAGCAATTTGAGTTTCAATTTCGGTAGGCATACCAAACGAAGTTCCTTTTTTAGCTTTTTCAATAACAGCATTAACAACTGCCGCGTAGGCATGACCCAAAATCATTGGCCCCCAAGAATTTATATAATCTATTAATCGATTTCCATCGGCATCATATAAATACGCGCCTTTTGCTTCTTTTACAAAAATAGGCGTTCCTCCAACGCCTTTAAATGCTCTAACAGGTGAGTTTACTCCACCCGGAATTACCTTTTCAGCTTCTGCAAATAATGCGCTGCTACGTTTATAAATCATGTATTAAATTAATTTTTGGAACCTAGTTTAACCACTAACACTTGACCAATGCTAATCGTATTATCTTTTAAACCATTCAAATTTTGAAGTTCTTTTACAGTAACATTATGCTTCTTTGATATAGAGTATAACGTATCTCCTTTTACTACTTTGTAAACAGCCCTAGCGCTACCACTTGCTCCAGGTAGAGCGTTTACAGCTAATTTTTGACCTAAACTAATGTATGTATCGCTTATTCCATTCATACTTTGCAGCTCTTTTACAGTCATATTATGCTTTATAGCTATGGAATACAAGGTGTCTCCTTTGGATACTATGTAAGCTCCTGTTCCAACTGAAACAGAGGGTTTTACTTGCACTGTATTTTGCGTTGGTGTTTCTTTTTCTATAACTTTTAATTGATCTATTTCATTTTTAACTGCAACTGATGGCTTAGATTCTTGAAAAGTGTCTTCTAAAACAGCTTGGTCGTATTTATACAACTCATAAAGCTCAATTAAACTAATTAGTTTTTGAGGATATTTTTTATCGGTTGCGTAACCTGCAGCTTGCAAACCTTTTGCCCAACCTTTATAATCTTCTTTTTTAAGTTGAAATAGTTTTGAATAGCGATCCCTTTGTGCGATAAACAATGAATGATCTCGAAACGAATACTTTGGCTCACTATATTTTCTGAAGCATTCTTGCTTTTCATCATCATCATGATATATTTTATTTCCTGTCCAGTCACCACATTTAATCCCAAAATGATTGTTGGCCTCAACCGAAAGTCTTCCGTTACCAGAAGCTGATTCTAAAATACCTTGTGCCAAGGTAATACTGGCAGGAACTTCGTAAAGTTTCATTTCAACTTGAGCAAAATCTTTATACATATCTATATACCTTTCAGTATCACTCGCATAAGATTTGGCAGAAACTGGTGGGTTTTTGTATGTATTTGGAGTTGTTGGCGTATTTTTATTTGGGCTGTTCTTTTTTGTAACAACTTTTTCTGTATCCGACTTGTTTGTTTTAGTAACAATTTCTTTCTTAGACTTGCAGCTAAATACCATAAACCCAAAAAGTAAGTATAAAAAAAATCTTTTCATTTTTACTTTATTAATGTTAAACCCTTTTTCTTAAGTTGCGCATTCATACCTTGTATTCCTTGTAAACCGCCAGTATGAATGGCTAATATTTTTGACCCTTTTGGAAAATAATTCTTATCAATTAAATCCAAAATACCAAACATCATTTTTCCTGTATAAACAGCATCTAAAGGAATATTATAATCTGCTTTAAACTGATTAATAAAACTGATTAATTCTGTATTTATTTTAGCGTAACCTCCAAAATGATAATCAGTTATCAAACTCCAGTTGTCTTGTTTTACAAATTTACAAATATCTTGTTGTAAAAAGCTACCTTTTAATGCAGGAAAACCTAAAACTTGTTGACTAAGTTTTGAACAATTTATTAAACCAGAAATAGTTCCGCCAGTTCCAACACTACAACATATATAATCAAAAATTTTATCTGCTTCGTTTAAAATCTCTTCACAACCTTTTACTGCTAAGGCATTTGTTCCACCTTCAGGAATATAATAAAAATTACCATATTCTGATTTTAAAGCATTTAAAAAACTATCTGATGCCTTGTCTCTATAACTTTCTCGGGTTACAAATTTAAATTGCATACCGCAATCTTCTGCAAAACTTAAAGTAGAATTTTTTTGTGTTTTATCTTTCAATTCCTCTCCTCGTATAACACCAACCGTTTTAAAATCTAAAATTTGACCTGCGGATGCTACTGCAGCTATATGATTTGAATAAGCACCACCAAACGTTAAGAGCGTTTTAAAACCCAAACGCTCTGCTTCTAAAAGATTGTATTTAAGCTTTCGGTATTTATTTCCTGAAACAAAGGCATGTATTTTATCTTCTCGCTTAATAAAAAGTTCAACCTCATTATTTTGGGGAATTTTAACCCGCTCATTTATAGTCGCTTCAATATTAAAAATCATCCCTACGAAGATACTTTAAAAAACTCCAAAACGGTCGTTTATCTAAAAAATCAAAATTAAATTCATTAGCGTAGGCTTCTCTTTCAAAAGAGATATTCCTGTATGCTTTATGCCAGCTTTTATACTGAATTAATCTAATTAAAAACTCTAAAAAATAAAACAGATAAAAAGGACATATTAATAGTTCTAATTGTTGCCTTAAATGAATTTTTTCATGATTCATTAAAATTGAATCTTGCTTTAATTCTGCTTTCTTTAAAAAAACAAATGGGTAAATGGTTAACCCGTTATATCCTTTCGGAATCAAATATTTTGAAATAAAAACCATATTGTATCGTATTCAAAAATCAATCCAATAAAACTTTTCTTGACGTTTTATTTTAGATTTCTACTGCCGTGAGCATGCCAATTTAAGGAAATCTTGATAAAAATATCAAGAAACAATTATTTCGATTTACATTATCTTTGTTAAAATGAAAAAAATAATTTCGATTGAAGAAGGCGATTTTTACCTTACACCAGAAGGTTACCGTTGTTTTACTGAGCAATATCACTTAAAACGTGGATATTGTTGCGAAAGTGGTTGCAGACATTGTCCTTATGGGTATGATAAGAAAACTAACGCACAAAAAAAATAAGAAATATACTCAAACACCTTCTAAATTAGGTGCTTGGTACGATTATTGATACTAAATAAGCAGTTTAAACGCGTATTTTATTTCTATTTATGCTAAGTTTAAATAAGTGACTAACATTAATACATTATAGCTATGAAAAAATTATTAAAAACTCTACCCCTTTTAGCACTTCTAATAGCGGTAACATCATGCAGTTCTATAAAAGTAGCTGCAGATTACGACAAAGAGGCCAATTTTGGCGAATATAAAACCTTTGCGTTTTTTAAAACAGGAATAGATAAAGCTGAAATTAGCGATTTAGATAAACGCCGAATTTTAAGAGCAATTGAATCAGAACTTTTAGCTAAAGGTTACACAAAATCTGAAAACCCAGATATATTAATAAGTCTCTTTACAAAATCTCAACAACGTGTTGATGTTTACAACAACACTTGGGGCATGGGTGCCTGGGGTTGGGGTGGATTCGGTCCTGGATGGGGCTGGGGTGGCTTTGGACCTGGATGGGGCGGGGGCTGGAACCAACAACCAAATGTATCAACTAGCATTCAAGGTCATTTGTATATAGACTTTATTGATACTAACAAAAAAGAATTAGTATGGCAAGGTATGGGAACTGGCTACTTGAGTAGAAATATGGAGAAAAAAGAAGCTCGCATAAATGAGTTTGTTACTGAAATAATGACAAAATATCCGCCAGAAGAAGCGATAAAATAAAATAAAAAAAGCACCAAATTTGGTGCTTTTTTTATTTTAAAGAAAATTTGGTTTTGCATGTCCATTATCTACCATCCACTGGTTAACTTCCAAAGCCGTGTTCCAAAACAATGTTTGCCAAATAACGTTCATATTTATCTTGTTTATCTTTATAAGAACGGATGGTAACTTCTTTATCAAAAACCATAGTTCTTAAAATATCTCTTACTTTTTTAACTTCTTCTTTTTCTTCGCCTCACATTTCTGGAGTATCAATTCCGTAAAAACGAAGTTTTATTTCTTGTGAATGTAAAAAACCTAAATCTACAACTGCAGTTACCGTATCACCATAGTAAACATCAATAATTTTTGCTTTACAATTATACATAATTTTATTTTTTAATTTATTACATCACAATGTCATTCTTCCAAACATAAGGTTCGGGAATATTTGTATCATCAATAAGTTGCCTGATATCAATTTCTATACTTCTACTCATATCTGTTATTGGTACATCGTTTGGCCCGCCTTCAAAAGGATTTTCGGTGTTTTCTCCCATAGCTTCCATAGTATGAAATACCCAAGCTAACAAGGTGCTAAACGGAATTGAAAACCACACAAAATGAGTGGCAATAAACTCCTGAATTCTATGAATTAAGCTCATGTTTTCGGCATGCGTACTTAAATCTTCTAAAATATGAGCACCTATAACTTCAAATTCTTCCATAATCCCGAAAGGTAAGAATAAAATAAAAACCCAAACAAACATGTAGTTTAAGGTTGCAAATTGCCTTGGATATGGAAAGTTTTTAATGCGCTCACTCTGCCCTTGTAAGGTGTAAAACTCAACTAAGGTATTAGCCATTTCCATATGCCTAAAATCTTCAATTAATCCATCGTTCATCAATTCTTTTAAACGTTTAGATTGAATTCCTAAAATTTGAGACGCCTGATTTCCTTTGGCGAAAATGTAATTAAATTCAGCATCTGATAAATATGGTTTTATTTCGCTTTCAACAGAAATTTCATCCTCACAAACTCTATAATTGGTTGCTCTGAATTCCTTGTTAGATCTTCCTTTTTTTAAATGCATTTCCCAAGGTCTATCTTGACGCATTTGGTAACGTAAAGCAGTTAACCACGCTATGTGTCTGTGTACTAATTCGCGTTTAATAGTTTGGAGTTCATCATCTGTTTTTGTCTGTTTTGCATGGTTATTTGTAATAAAATCTTTAACCATAATAGTCCACGAACGGGATGCATTTACTATACCGCCCCAAATTTTACGAGCTTCCCAAAGTCTATCGTACGATGCGTTGTTTTTAAAACCAATAATAAAAGCAACTGCAGTACCTAAAACGCCTAATGGCAACCAGGGCACATGTAACCACTTGAACCCAACAACATCAAATAATATTACTGGAATTAGAGCAATAATAAAAAATAGAAAAATATGCCGGCGTGTCCATTTTAAAACACCTCCAATAGGAAATATGCGTCTTGTATACATAATTAAGTTTAAGGTTCTTAAATATATGGAAATAGATTGGTTTGCATTAAAATGAACAAAAAATAGATAAAGAATCATTATTGTCTGGTAAAAGAATCAAGACCGCTACGCTTCTAGAATATAGAATCTAGACTTGATTTTAACGTAAGCATCCGAGCAACAGCATCTTGATTCCATTTGATTAGATACCTAGTTTTGTATTTTCCAAAATTAGATATTATGTTAGGTCTTGATAGTAGTTTGCGATTTGAGTTATATTTACCCTGTACAG
>JBAQZZ010000199.1:0-6113 GCA_049791475.1 Flavobacteriaceae bacterium
TGGTAAAATTGTTTATAAAGAAATTGCTGAAGCCTTTAATTGGGAAACTGAAGTTGCTTAAAACTGACAAATTATCATATTAAAATATTGGCGTTATTTTTGCTGTATTTTGTATAGAATTTTAAAACAAAAATTAATGATAGGATATTATATATTAATAGGAGCAATAGCTTTAGTGAGCTGGTTAGTAAGTAGGACACTTAAAAAGAAATTTGAAAAGTACTCTAAAGTACAATTACGTAACGGCATGAGTGGTGCTGAAATTGCTGAAAAAATGTTGGCTGATCATGGTATTACAGATGTTGAGGTCATTTCCACTCCTGGACAATTAACGGACCATTATAATCCGAAAAATAAAACGGTTAATTTAAGTGAATCGGTTTACAATCAACGTAATGCGGCGGCGGCGGCTGTTTCTGCACATGAATGTGGACATGCTGTGCAACATGCGCAAGCTTATGAATGGTTAACCATGCGTTCTAAATTGGTGCCAGTTGTACAAATTACCTCAAGCATGTCACAATGGGTTGTTTTTGGAGGTATAGCACTTATGGCTACAAATTTAATTGGTGGTATGGGCTTTTATGTTGCCGTTGCGGGTCTTATTATGATGGGATTTGCTACCATATTTAGTGTTATTACATTACCAGTAGAGTATGATGCTAGTAATCGTGCATTAGCATGGTTGAAAAATAAAAATATGGTATCACAAGAAGAATACGCAGGTTCTGAAGACGCGCTTAAATGGGCAGCAAGAACTTATCTTGTAGCTGCATTAGGTGCTATAGCTTCTTTACTATACTGGGCACTTCAAATATTTGGAGGAAGAGATTAACAAATAAAAAATATAATTTTAAAGCTCTGAATAACCTTTCAGGGCTTTTTTGTTTCTTTACGTTTTCAATAAAAAAGCATGACAAATCCTTTAAAATATTATCAAGAACATTTAAAAAAATATCAATCTGAATCAAAAAGACTGTATAAAAAGATGACTGCTTTTAGCCTCTATAGGCTTGCTGTTTTTTTAAGTGTTGTTTTTGGTATTTATTTCACATTTAAGCAATGGCAATTAGCTCTTCTTATTGGTGTAATTGGAGTTGTTGTTTTTTTAGTTTTGCTTTCAAAATATACAGATATAAAACGATTACGTGATTTTAATAAAGCATTGGTAGGAATTAATGAAGAAGAAATTAAAATAGCTTCAGGCGATTTTCATAACCGAGATGAAGGCTTACAATTTCAAGATTCCAGCCATTTTTACAGTTTAGATATTGATTTATTTGGACGAGGTTCATTTTTTCAGTTTATAAATAGAACTACTATAAACGAAGGAACAAAAAAACTCGCTGAAGCTTTAAAAGCAAATAATGTTGATGCGATTATTTCAAGACAAAACGCCATCAAAGAATTAAGCAGTAAATCACAATGGCGACAATATTATTCAGCAACATCTAGTTTAGTTTCTGTTGAAACTCCAGCAAAAAATATTATTAATTGGCTTCAAAATCATAAATCCTTTTTACCAAAAATAATACAATGGCTTCCTTTAGTTTTTTCTTTATCAACAGGTTTGTTAATTGGCTTAGCGGCGTTTAATTTAATTAACCCTGTTGTAATTGGATACTGGTTATTCGTTGGTTTGGGTATTTCAGGAATTTATTTAAAAAAGATAAATGTTTTGGCTTCCAATACCGATAAAGTTAAAGATACGTTTAGGCAATACGCGTTGCTTTTAGATTTAATTGAAAATGAAACCTTCACATCCGATTTATTAATACAGAAACAAAAGCAAATTCAATCGGAAGGTAAAAAAGCATCGGTTATTTTTGCAGCATTTTCAAAATCGTTAGACGCTTTAGACAATCGAAATAATCTTATTGGTGCTATTTTTGGCAATGGTTATTTTCTAACCGATATAAAAAACAGCTTTAAAATTGAAAAATGGATAAAACAATACGGGCATAAAGTTAACGATTGGTTTGAAGTGGTTTCTTTTTTTGATGCCTATAATTCCTTAGGAAATTTTACTTATAACCATCCCGATTTTGTGTTTCCAGAACTTGTAAACGATGGGTTGGTTATAAAAGCTAAAAATTTAGGACACCCACTTTTGAAAAAAATCAAACGTATAGATAGTGATTTAACTATTGATAACGAGCAATTTTTTATAGTTACAGGAGCTAATATGGCTGGTAAAAGCACGTTTTTAAGAACAGTGTCGTTACATATTGTAATGGCAAATGTTGGGTTGCCAGTTTGCGCAGAAACGAGTCAATATTCACCTGTAAAATTAATTACGAGTATGCGAACTACCGATTCTTTAACAGATGATAGTTCGTATTTTTTTTCAGAATTAACGCGCTTAAAATACATTGTTGATGCGATTCAAAAAGAGCCTTATTTCATTGTTTTAGATGAAATTTTAAAAGGCACAAATAGCACCGATAAGGCTATTGGATCTAGAAAGTTTGTTGAGAAACTAGTGGCTTCAAATGCTACAGGAATTATTGCGACACACGATTTGAGTTTATGCGAGATAGAAAAAGAACTTGAAGATGTTAAAAACTACTATTTTGATGCCGAAATAATTAACGACGAACTTCATTTCGATTACACTCTAAAAGAAGGTATTTGTAAAAATATGAATGCGTCTTTCCTATTAAAAAAGATGGATATTATTTAGTTTAGCCATACAAATAGATTCCAAACGATTCTTGTTTGAACGTTAAATTATTCTCAAAAATGCTGTATTTGCCATTAAAAAGCTTATATTTTAAATAAACAATATAATAGCTAAAAATTTAGAAATGAGAATAACAAAATGGATTTACATAGTAGGAATAACAATTTTAATATCATGCGGTAGTAGCGAACGCGTCATTACAAACAATGGAACTGTATATGAAGTTAAGGGTAATAACTTTTATAATAAGGGTAAAGATGTTACAGATAAATTAACTGATATTGAAAAGAAAAGTATTCAATCTATTTTAGAAAAACGTTTGGAAGCTGAAGAAGCTGCTAAAGAAAAGCAAGATGAAATTGCCAAATCTCTGGATGCACTAAAAGATAAAGAAAAGCAGCTTAAAGACAAGCAGCGTGAGATAGAAGATAAAATAGCAAACCGTGAGGATGCAAGAGATGATTTTTTTGAAGTAAAAAAGAAATTAAACGATTTAAAAGAAGAATATAAAGTACTAAAAGATAAGGGCGAATTATCGCCAAATGATGAATCCAAGTGGCGAAAAAGACTTAAAAAATTAGAAAAAAAATTAAAAGAAGCCGAGTTAGAAGTAGATAATTAATTTTTTTAAGAGTTTGCAATAAGAAATTCCAACCGAGGCACTTTAATTTTTTGAACTGAAAGGGGTCGTGACTAAACCAAATAATACCGTTTAGTTATGTCTTCTCTTTTTTAATTTTCTCAATCATTTCAGTAGCATTTTTATCATCTGGTTTTAAACTAAGTACTTTATAGTAATTTTTCAACGCTTCATTATAGTTTTTCAATTTTAAATGTGCTTCACCTAAACTATCAAAAACATTATATTTATAAGGGAAAATCTTCGTGTTTAAATCAAAAACATATAATGCTTTTTCTAATTGATTTGAACGTAAAAGGGAATATCCATAAGTATTTAATTCCCTGCTTCCTTTTACAAATTCAGCTAATCTTGATATTAAAGCCCTTTCATCAAGTTTTAAACTATCAATAGATTTCGTATCCAATAAATAGTTCACATAATTAGCGGCAACATAATTTGGTGCGTACTTATTTTCAATGATTATCTTATGAATATCACGTTCAATAGTTTCAACAGGATGTTCTACAATTCTGTTAATTTCTTTTCCGTTTTTATAGAAAATAAAAGTAGGAACTCTATGAATGTTTAGTCCTTTTTCTTCATGATTTGGGCCTTGTTTATAAGCGTATTCAGTTCTATTAACAGCAATAACTTGTAATTGATTTTCTGGAAATTTGGCTGCATCCAAAACCTTATAAAATCTTGGCACTTCTTGTTTACTATCGCCACACCAAGTACCTAAAAATACTTTTATTTCATATAAATTTAAAGAATCTTTTAAGTTTTTGGCTATGGATTTATTAACCAAATAATCGTCATAATTTTCGTTAAACCAAGTTTTAAAACTATTTTGGGTTAAATCATTTTTAACAATTTTGCCTAGTAATAATTCTTTACCATTGCTATCAGTTGTTAAAGTTTCGGTAGTTTGAGAAAAACTAAATTGTAGGCTAAGTAAAAGTAGAATAAGAACAACTGTTCGTTTCATGATTGATTGATTGATTGATTGATTTTTATCAAAAATAGAATGCTTATCGCATAAATTCTAGTAATATGGATAGAAGGTATTCATAGCTTGACCAACTCATGATTCAAACCTACAAACAACAAATTTTTACGTTGGTAACTACAAAAGGGCTTTTTGTACACATTGTTTGATGGTTTTGACTTTTCTAGTTACTTTTAAAATATAAATGAGACTGGTAAACAAACATATTTCTCAACTATTAGTGCACATCTTGTTTTGGATGTTGTTCGTATTTGTGTCGTTGTTTTTGTTTTCAGATTATTATTGGAGAGAAAATCCGTTTTTACAATACGTATCTATTTTAGTGGCCATTGTTTATCTAAACAACTTTTTTCTGCTCCCATTTTTCGTTAAAAAGAAATTATATGTGCTTTACGTTTTTGTTTTTGCAGGTATTTCTTTTTTTGCTACCCAGTTGTATTGCTATGCTTTTGCGCAGTGCGGATGTAGTTTAACAAAATGTTTAAGCGATTATTTGTGGCAAACTTTAGTGCCTCTTATTTTCTTTTCATTTATATGGATTTTATATCGATTTATTGATAAACAAGAAGAAGTTGAAACCGTAAAAAAGGAGCATACTGAAATGGAGCTTAAGTTTCTTAAATCGCAAATAAATCCGCATGTTTTGTTTAATAATTTGAATACCATTTATTCCTATTCATTAGAAAAACCAAACGAGACGCCTGAACTTATTTTAATGCTTTCTGATAACTTAAAACATGTATTGTACGATAGTAATGAGGAAACCATTTCGATAGAAAAAGAAGTTCAATTTATAGATAATTATATTAAGTTTCAAACCATTAGAACTGAAGGTGTAAAGCAGATTATTTACAAGAAAAATATTGATTCGTTT
Organism: Flavobacteriaceae bacterium; assembly: GCA_049791475.1. Classification (GTDB taxonomy): domain Bacteria; phylum Bacteroidota; class Bacteroidia; order Flavobacteriales; family Flavobacteriaceae; genus CAXBID01. Next base: position 5,189 of record JBAQZZ010000199.1, read on the forward strand.
ACTAATAGAATAGCACCTCTGCTTTTAATTACCATCATTGAAAACGCCTTTAAACACAGTACGTTAAATAGCGATATTTTAATAAAAATAAATATTGAAAATAGTATTTTAAGTTTTACTTGTGAAAATGATTTTGATGCTGAAAAAGTAAGTACAACCGATTTTAAAATAGGGTTGAAAAATCTTGAAAAAAGGCTCCAACTTATTTATAAAGATGGTTATGAATTTAATATTGATAAATCAGACCGATTTAAAGTGATTTTAAAATTAAAACTACAATGAATTGTATTATCATAGAAGACGAAATTCCTGCACAAAAAATCTTAAAAAATTTTATTGACAAAATTCCAAGTTTGCAATTGTTGGGTGTTTTTAAGGCTGCTATTGAAGCCAATTCGTTTTTAAATAATAATACGGTCGATTTAGTTTTATTAGATATTAATTTGCCAGATATGTCTGGAATAGATTTTATTAAAACTATTAAAAACCCTCCAGCTATAGTTATGACAACAGCATATCCAGACTATGCCGTTAACAGTTTTGAGTTGGATACTATTGTAGATTATTTGGTAAAACCTTTTTCATTTGATCGGTTTTTAAAAGCCATCAATAAAGTTAAAGACAGAATAGAGCTTCCTAAAAACAAGCAAGATGATAATGCGGAAATTCTTTTTTTAAACGTTGATAAAACCTTGCACAAGTTAGTTTTAAACTCCATTTTATATATTGAATCTGATAGAAATTATCTCACTGTAGTTACCGAAAATCAAAAACTATCTTATATCGATTCGCTTAAAAATTGGACTGCAAAGCTTCCCGAAAACCAATTTTTTCAGGTTCATAAATCTTTTATTGTTAATAGTAAATTTGTAGATAAAATTTCAGGAAATGTTCTTTTCGTAAACAATAATAAAATTCCAATTGG
>JBAQZZ010000200.1:0-20827 GCA_049791475.1 Flavobacteriaceae bacterium
CCATCATTCAAAGGATCAACAGGAATATCTTCATCCTTAACAGCAAAATTAAGATTAACACTACTCGCTTTAGAGGTGTTTTTATAGCCAGTTGGCACAATAAACATGGTGTTTCTGTTCTTCTTACTTGGTTTAGTCTTTTCGCCGTAATTACCTAAATACACACGAACACCTGTCATAGTGTAACCCACAGAATCTGATTCACTTTTTGCGAAATGTAAATAATCTTCAACATCCTTTAACGTCCACTTAACCGATCTCATAGATTTTCTAGAGCCTTCAACATCTAAAGTAGAATCTATTTCGGTTTTATTATTTTTTGCCCAATTGGCGCTTAATGCTTCAGCTTCTATAATAGTAATAACGCCTGTTGGTTTATCATATTCTGGAGCCATAGTGTTCATATCATCAGGTCTCGGACAAAAATAATATGTTAATACTGCTCCAATAATAAATCCTAAAATAATAAGGGCTAATTTTTTCATGTTTAAATTGGTATTAGATGTTAATAGCTCCTCTAAAATAGTAAAAAGATTTAATTTACGTAAGATTATATTTCCTAAAAAGAAAACGCATCGATAAATTATGCAGGAAATCCAAGCATATCTCCCATACCCACAGTAAATAACCAACACCCATAAATGGCATGTTCAATAGATACTAAAAGGGTGGATTTGGTTTTAATGTAAGTTATAGCAAATAATAAACCTCCTAAAAATGTTAAAACTAAAACTAAAGTGTTTTTGAAAAAAATATGTGCCAATGCAAACACCATAGCATTTATAAATATAAACAGGTTATCATTTGAAAAAAACACTTTGTAACGATCAAAATAAAAGGTTCTGTAAATTAATTCTTGTGGATAAACTGAAAATAGGCTGTAAACGAATAGTATAAAAATCCAAAGTTTTGGTTTGTTTAGTAACACATTAAAAAGCGCGTCTCTATCGGTTATCCAAACAAACAAAGTTGTTAAAACCGAAATAATTAATAGCTTAATTAGTGTTAGTTTCCAAAAACGTTTCCAATTTAAATTGGGTGAAATCTTAAGTTTTTTATGTTCAACCTTCAATAGCACATAGATGATATAAATAAATCCGAAAAGCCCCATACCTAGTTTTATCCAAGGCCAATAGCTAAGAGTAAAACTAATAGGTATCAAAAAAAAGATGATAAAAAATTCAGTGGCTTTATATAATTTCGAATTCATTTTTAAAAACTTAAGGCTGTTGTATGTTTTACTTCATTTATAACAAACATACTATGCGTGCTACCAATATGATTGATTGTGGTTAATTTTTTTACCATAAACTCTCTAAATGCTGCCATATCTTTTACCAAAACTTTGAGTAAATAGTCGTAATCACCGCTAATATGATAACACTCAAGTACTTCATTTAAGTTGGTTACTTCTTTTTCAAACTTCATAACATAATCTTGCGAATGTTGAACGAGCTTAATATGACAAAAAACAACAAAACCATTTTCTGTTTTTTCTTTATTAACTAAGGCCACGTATTTATTAATAAACCCTTCTTTTTCAAGTTTTTTTATGCGCTCGTAAACCGCAGTTACCGATAGGTTTAATTTATTTGAAAGCTCTTTATTGGTTTGTTTACTATCGTCTTGTAAATACTCTAGTAGTTTTTTATCAGTGGTGTCAAAAATCATAATCGAAAAATTTTCACTAAAATAAAGAATAATCAGTAAATTATAATAAATAAATCTATAATAGTTGTTTTTAATAGTTTTATTTTATGTATTAAAGACTAAGTATTGTTTTTTAATCTATATATAATTAATTTTGATTTAAATAAAATAAGGTTTCGACTGCGCTCAACCTGACAAAAAACTCAAAATTATGACTTTTAAACCCGCAAACAACATTCAAGATTTACAATACTTTGGTGAATTTGGAGGCGTAAATCCATCAATATCAGATTCATCAACCTATACATTTCTTTCGGCAAAAACCATGTTTGATACTTTTGAAGGAAATGCAGATGGGTGTTATTTATATTCACGCCACTCCTCACCTTCTAATTTATATTTAGGTGAAGCTCTAGCTGCAATGGAAGGCACAGAAACTGCCAATGTTTCTGCTTCTGGAATGGGCGCTATTACACCCGTATTAATGCAATTATGTAGCTCGGGCGATCATATAGTTTCTAGCAGAACTATTTACGGTGGCACTTATGCGTTCTTGAAAAACTTTACACCACGCTTTAATATTGAAACATCGTTTGTTGACATAACGGATTTAAAGAAAGTAGAGGCAGCAATAACAAATCAGACTAAAGTTTTGTATTGCGAGTCGGTAAGCAATCCGCTTTTAGAAGTTGCAGATATTAAAGGTTTAGCTAAAATTGCAAAAAAGCATAATTTAAAATTAGTAGTAGATAATACATTTTCGCCGTTATCCATTTCTCCAGCAGTTTTAGGCGCAGACGTAGTAATACATAGCTTAACCAAATTTATAAATGGCTCTAGTGATACCGTTGGCGGTGTTGTCTGTAGTACTCAAGATTTTATAAATGATTTGCGAAACGTAAACGATGGCGCTTCGATGCTACTCGGTTCTACTATGGATAGTTTGCGTGCGGCTTCGGTTTTAAAAAATTTAAGAACGCTTCACATTAGAATGCAACAGCACAGTAAAAATGGATTGTTTCTTGCCGAAAAATTTCAAGACGATGGTTTAAAAACCGTTTATCCTGGTTTAAAATCACACCCGTCACATAACTTATTTAAAAGTATGATGAATGTTCAATATGGTTTTGGTGGTATGTTAACCATAGATGTTGGTTCTCTTGAAAAAGCTAACGAACTTATGGAACTTATGCAAAATAAAAACTTGGGCTATTTAGCCGTAAGTTTAGGGTTTTATAAAACATTATTTAGTGCTCCAGGAAGCTCAACATCATCAGAAATTCCTGAAGATGAGCAGCGTGAAATGGGTTTAAGCGACGGACTTATTCGTTTTTCAATTGGTTTAGATGCAGATATTGAGCGCACTTATGAAACCATGCGAAAATGCATGGAAGAACTTCATATTTTGAAAAGAAAAAAAGATTTACAAATAATATAATCTATCTACCTTTTAAGCGCTCCCAAAGTAATTTAATGGCCTTATTAAAATCGCCAGTATTGGGTTCAAAAGATTTCATATTTAGTCGTTTTTCATCCTTAAATAGATTGAAATAGAAAATGGGTGTACTTGAGTCGTTATCATTTAAAACTGGGTATCGTAAATCAAAATAACTAAACGAATTTTCAGCAAGCTTAAAGGTGTTATAATAATAATTGCTAAACCATGCCAACCGCTTTAAATCATTTTGCGTTTCCAATTCGGGTACTCTAGATTTTGGAAGTTCTTCAAAATTCAAAAAATAAGGTTTTGAATCTAATAATGAATAAAAGGCCACGTAATAATTCGTTTTACTTTCAGCTATTCCAAACCACAAAATATTATTCAAAATTGAAGGTTGTGTACTAAACCTTGCATAAGAAATATTTGAATTCTTTAATGATTTTCTGAATACATTATCAATATATAACTTGTTTCCTAAAGTAAATAGCATGTAAACAGAACTTATTCCAACACCAAGTTTTAGCCAAAGTTTTCTTCTGATTGATTGTCTTTTAAAAAACATTAAAACAATCATGCTTATTAAAAATGGAAGGGTGTAAAATGGATCTGCCACAGCAATATTATTAAAAGCCACTCTGTAATTTGAGAAAGGCGCAAATAATTGTGTGCCATAAGGTGTAAAACAATCTAAAATAGGATGCGTAAACAAGGATAAAAACCAGAGCCAAAGCCAATCTCTTTGAGTTGTAGTATGCAAGCGTTTACCAGAATTGTAGCGTTTAAATGTTAGCCAACCTAATAAAAGTGAAGCCAAAATTGAAAATAAAATAGAATGCATAAAACCTCTATGAAACAACATCGCATCTATTTTATTATTATAAATCAAGCTTCCTACAAACACATCTAAATCTGGAATTGTTCCGCCAATGGCACCAAACAATAAGGCTTTATTACCTATTTTTTTTCCTAGAATAGCTTCTCCGCAAGCGGCACCTAAAACGATTTGGGTTAATGAATCCATTTAAAATTTTAAAATGAATTGTAAATGTAAGCAACTCATAGCATTTGCATAGCTTTCGTGAAAATCGTAACATTACATAACTTAAAATCATTTTATGAAAGACGACAAAAATATCTCCAAAATTAAAGTCGATAATCAAAACATTATAGAAAACACAGAATTAAATATATGGGAAGCGCTTATTCCTGTAATTCTTTTAATGGCCTTATTAGCCTATAATATCTTTATGGCTGATGGCGAAATGTTTGGTGGTTATTCCAACCAAATTATACTTTTAATTGGTGGTGGCATTGCAGCCATTGTTGGTTTTTTCAACAAAGTATCGTTACAAATTATGCTTTCTGAAATATGGGAAAACTTAAAAACAATATTCATACCCGTTTTAATATTACTTTTAGTGGGCGCATTAGCGGGAACATGGTTAATTAGCGGCGTTATTCCTGCCATGGTTTATTATGGTTTACAAGTTTTAAATCCGAGTATATTTTTACCCGCAAGTGTTATCATTTGTGCCATAATATCTATAGCTACAGGAAGTTCTTGGACAACTTCTGCTACCGTTGGGATAGCGTTAATTGGCATAGGAAGCGCATTAGGTATAGACACAGGAATGATTGCAGGAGCCGTAATTTCTGGAGCTTATTTTGGTGATAAAATGTCGCCATTAAGTGATACCACAAATTTAGCACCTGCTCTGGCTGGTACAGATTTATTTACACACATTAGATACATGACCATTACAACTGTTCCTACCATTTTAGTAACGTTGGTAGTGTTTGGAATATTAAGCGCAACCATTGATACCTCTGGAAACGCAGATATTAGCAACCTGTTAGAATCTATCAATAATACCTTTAATATCACCCCTTGGCTGTTTTTAGTTCCAGTAATGGTGATAGTTCTTATTTTAATGAAAACTAAACCACTAGTAGCTTTGGGTGCCGGCGTTTTGGTTGCAGCGGTTTTTGCTTTTATTTTTCAACCAGATATTTTAAATAATTTAGGTGATACGAAAATAGAATCCGTAATTAACTCAATACTTAGTAATACCCAAATAGCGACTGATAATGAAAAACTAAATGAACTCTTTTCAGCAGGCGGTATGAATGGTATGCTTTGGACAATCTATCTCATTATCTGTGCTATGGTTTTTGGTGGTGTTATGGATGGTATTGGTGCATTAGCAAGAATTACCAAAGCACTTTTATCTATTGCTTCATCTGTATTTGGTTTATTTGCAACTACAGTAATTAGTTGCTTAGGATTAAATATTATTGCTTCAGACCAGTACTTGGCAATTGTAATACCAGGAAAAATGTTTAAAGACGCTTATAAAGATAAAGGTTTAGCTCCAGAAAATTTGAGTAGAACCTTAGAAGATTCTGGCACAGTAACCTCTGTTTTAATCCCTTGGAATACTTGTGGTGCTTATCAATCTGGTGTTTTGGGTGTTAGTGTTGCAGATTATTTTGTCTACGCCATTTTTAACTGGTTAAGCCCATTTACAACATTGCTTTTTGCAGCTTTTAGAATTAAAATAAAAATGCTAAAAGACAAATAAATTAACTTTACAATAATTCTAAAACTTCTTTAAAACCTTTTGATTTGGCGTAATCTAACGCTGTTTTTCCTTCGTTATCTCTTAACGTTTTATCTGCCTTATGCTTTAATAAGAGTTTTACAATATTAACTTTATTATACATGGTTGCAAATAATAATGGCGTGGTACCATTTGTGTTTTTTGCGTTTACATCAGCATTATTTTGTATTAAATAATTTGCTAAAAGGCCGTTACCTTTAAAAGACACCCCAATTAAAGCTGTATTTCCAGAGGCATCGGCGGCATCAATAGGAGCATGATGTTCAACTAAGGTTTTAACAATATCTTCTTTATCAAAATAAGATGCGAAAATTAATGGCGTAAAACCTCTTGAATCTTTAATCTTTACTAAATCTGGATTTGAGTTTAATAGTTCGGCAACTTTATCATTTTGTCCAGATTGAATAGCCATAAAAAGGGCGTCTTTATCATTCATTTACTTATTATTTAAAATAAAATTGGGATAAGAGTAATGAAACGCTTATCCCAATTTAAATATTACTTTTTTTTGATTATTTTAAATCGTAACGATCTAAATTCATAACCTTAGTCCAAGCAGCAACAAAATCTTTTACAAATTTTTCTTTTGCATCATCGGTCCCGTAAACTTCGGCAATGGCTCTTAATTCAGTATTTGAACCAAAAATCAAATCTGCACGAGTACCTTTAAACTTAACTTTTCCAGTTCTTCGGTCTTTACCTTCAAATAATTTATCATCATCCGAAGTTGCGCTCCAAGTATAGGTCATATCTAATATATTCGAAAAGAAATCATTAGTTAAACGCCCTTTATTATCAGTAAAAACACCATATTCAGAATTATCATAATTCGCACCTAAAACTCTCAAACCACCAACTAAAACTGTCATTTCTGGAACGGTAAGCGATAATAAGTTTGCTTTATCGATTAATAAATCTTCAGCTGAAACGTCTAAATTTGCATTAACATAATTCCTAAATCCGTCACCTACAGGTTTCAAATAATTGAATTGTTCAATATCTGTTTGCGCTTGCGAAGCATCTCCTCTACCTTGAGTAAAAGGGATTGAAATATTGTGACCAGCTTTACTTGCACCTTCTTCAACTCCAGCAACACCTGCTAAAACAATTAAATCTGCCATAGAAACAGTACCATTAAATTGATTTTGAATACCTTCTAGTACTTTAAGAACTTTATTTAGCTCTTCAGGATTATTTACTTTCCAGCTCCTTTGAGGCTCTAATCTTAATCGAGCGCCATTAGCACCACCGCGCTTATCAGAGTCTCTATATGTAGATGCTGAAGCCCAAGCTGTTTTCACTAATTCTGAAACAGTAAGACCTGATGCTAAAATCATTTTCTTTAAAGATGAGATATCAGAATCACTTAATGTATAATGCACTTTAGGGATTGGGTCTTGCCAAATTAATTCTTCACTTGGAACTTCTGGTCCTAAATAACGATCAACAGGTCCCATATCTCTGTGCGTTAATTTATACCAAGCACGAGCAAAAGCATCTTCAAATGCTTTATGATCTTCATGAAAACGCTTTGAAATCTCTAAATACGCAGGATCAATTTTTAATGCGATATCTGCAGTAGTCATCATGAGTGCTTGTTTTCCTGTAGGATCACCAGCTTTTGGTGCCATTTTCGCATGAGAAGCGGCAGTTGGCGTCCATTGGTGTGCACCAGCAGGACTCTTAGTTAATTCCCAGTCATAATTTAATAAAACATCGAAGTAATCTGCATCCCATTGGGTTGGATTTGGTGTCCATGCACCTTCAATGCCGCTGGTAATCACATCATCTAAAACGCCACTTTTGTATGAGTTTTTCCAACCCATACTCATTTCTTCAATAGATGCACCTGCGGGCTCTTTTCCAACATATTTATTTGGATCAGCTGCTCCGTGAGCTTTCCCAAAAGTGTGTCCACCTGCTACTAATGCCACAGTTTCTTCATCATTCATAGCCATACGCCCAAACGTTTCTCTAACATCATGTGCTGAACCCATTGGGTCTGGATTACCATTTGGTCCTTCTGGGTTTACATAAATCCATCCCATCATTACTGCAGCTAAAGGATCTTCTAAATCGCCTTCAGCGTAACGGTCTTCATTTGCGCCCCATTCTGTTTCACTTCCCCAATACACATCTTGTTCAGGTTCCCAGATATCTTCACGTCCACCTGCAAATCCAAATGTTGGAAAGCCCATAGACTCTAAAGCGCAATTCCCTGCTAAAATCATTAAATCTGCCCAAGAAATTTTCTTACCATATTTTTTCTTAATTGGCCATAATAATAATCGAGCTTTATCTAAATTACCGTTATCTGGCCAACTGTTAATTGGAGCAAAACGCTGATTTCCACCACCAGCACCACCACGTCCGTCACCTACTCTGTAAGTTCCAGCACTATGCCACGCCATTCTTATCATAAATCCTCCGTAATGGCCATAATCCGCTGGCCACCAATCTTGAGAATCGGTCATTAATTTAATGACATCTTGCTTTAATTCAGTGAAATTTACGCTATTGAATTCTTTAGCATAATCAAAATCTTCACCCATTGGGTTTGTCTTTTCTGAATGCTGACGTAGAATATTCAATTTTAACTCATTTGGCCACCAGTCACGATTTTTTACACCACCGCCAGCAGTTTTCTTCTGTGTTCCACTTAAAAAGGGACAGTTAGCTGCACTTTCATTAATGTTAGATGCTGTTCCGTGTGGATGTCCGTTTTGATTTTTATTATCCATTTTCTTGTAAATATTTTATATAATTCTCAATAGCATAAAATTAACAATAACTATCGAAATAAACATTAAAATCAATTTTTATAAATTATATGTTGATTGATAAAACTTATAGAAGCAATCTATTATGATAAGTTTTAAGAATAGCACGTGGTTATTCTTTAAAAAATTAGCTAAAAAATTATACAGTGAAAAGATTAAATATTACTATTTTTAAACCAAATTAAAAATCAAAAAAAATGGCAACAGTTACATTAAAAGGAAATGAAATAAAAACTTCTGGAACTCTACCACAAGTTGGAACAAAAGCACCAGAATTTACATTAACAGCAACCGATTTATCATCAAAAACTTTAGCCGATTTTGCAGGCAGCAAAGTTGTTTTAAACGTTTTTCCTAGTGTAGATACTGGAACTTGTGCACAATCTGTAAGAGAATTTAATAGAGAAGCTAACGAATTAGAAAACACAAAAGTACTTTGTATTTCTCATGATTTACCTTTTGCCTTAGCTCGTTTTTGTGGTGCGGAAGGCTTAGAAAATGTGATTAGCTTATCAGATTACAAAAATGGTAGTTTTGGTAAAGCTTATGGTTTGGACTTTACCACTGGACCTCTAGAAACACTGCACTCTCGCTGTGTTGTTGTTTTAGATGAAAAAGCTAACGTATTATATACCGAACAAGTTGGCGAAATTGTTGATGAACCAAATTATAAGGCCGCATTAGAAGCGCTTTATTAATAACGTCAATCGATGTCTAAAAAAGAATCCTTCTTAATTAACCGCTTAAAAAGTGTTGGTTATGCTTTTAAAGGTGCGCTTTTACTTTTAAAAAATGAGGCAAGTATAAAAATTCAGTTTTTTATTGCCCTTGTTGTTACTGTAGCAGGATTCTTTTTTAATATTTCTTCAAACGAATGGCTCTTTCAACTTTTAGCTATTGGTTTAGTTATGAGTATTGAAGGCATTAACACTGCAGTAGAGGAAATTGCAAACTTTATTCACCCAGAACATCACAATAAAATAGGACTTATAAAAGATATTGCTGCTGGTGCTGTTTTTATAGCTTCAGTTTTTGCTACTATTATTGGTTTTATAATTTATCTTCCAAAGATTTTTTAAAATACTGAGTTTTATAACACCAATAAAAAGATCCTGATTTTCATCTGGATTAACTCAACTACATCTTTTGTTTAAATTGCTTTTGCAATTTTTCAAAATAAAGTTTCGTTAACGTTAGTAATTTGTATTTTTGTTCAAACTAATAGCACATTAATGGCTAAACGCAAAACCAAATCTAAAAAAGAACCCACAAAAAAACTTAAAATGCCCAATTTTAGGTTGTCAAGCCCACAAAAATTAGTGTTTGGCAGCTTTTTAGTTATTACTGGTATTTTATTATGTATCGCATTTATTTCCTATTTTTTTACTGGAGAAGCAGACCAAAGTACTATAGCCGATTTTACCTCACGAGAGGTAAAATCAGACAATTGGTTGAGTAAGTCTGGAGCTTGGTTAAGCGATTTTTTTATTCAACGTGGGTTTGGTGTGGCATCCTTTATTTTTTCTGGTCTTATATTCTTGTCTGGAATATATATTTTAATAAATTTAAGTAAAGCGAAACTCAGAAAGCACTGGTTTTGGGGTATTTTAATTATAATTTGGCTCTCTATTTTATTCGGTTTCTTTGGAGAAAAAAATGATATTCTTGGTGGAACTATTGGTTTTGAGACTAACACTTTCCTTCAAGACTATATTGGTAAAATAGGCGTATCGTTGCTCCTTTTATTTGGCTTGATAACCTATTTGGCAATTCGATTTAAAGTTACTTTTGAGAATTTTACGAATTTATTTAAATCTGCTAAAAGAAATATAAAAGATGAGTTTTCTGAATTAAATGAAGAGGTTATTGTACCTTTTGATAATAACTTATCTGATGAAGCTGAAGCTTTTAAATCTGCTTTCGATATTCCTTCCGAAAAAAAGGAAGCACCAATAAAAAATGAAACTCAAGCTAAAACAATTGCTGCGCCATTAGAAGTGAATGTAACCGAAGTTGAGGAAGAAGAATTAGAAATAAAAGTTGAAAAAGTAAAAGAAGAACTTTCTGAAACCGATAATCTTTCAGACAAACTTGTTGCAGATTTCGGACTCTTCGACCCTACTCTTGAACTTAGTAATTATAAATTTCCGCCTTTAGATTTATTAAAAAAATATGATACTGAAGGTATAAAAATTAACCAAGAAGAACTTGAAGAAAACAAAAACAAAATTGTTGAAACTTTAAGTAATTATAAAATTGGTATTGCTAGTATTAAAGCAACTATTGGTCCAACGGTTACACTTTATGAAATTGTGCCAGATGCCGGTATTCGTATTTCAAAAATTAAAAACTTAGAAGATGATATAGCCTTATCATTAGCCGCACTTGGTATTCGTATTATTGCGCCTATTCCAGGAAAAGGTACTATAGGTATAGAGGTGCCAAATAAAAATGCGACTATTGTTTCAATGCGATCGGTAATTGCATCCAAAAAATTTCAGAGTTCCGAAATGCAACTTCCAATCGCTTTGGGTAAAACTATTAGCAACGAAACTTTGGTTGTCGATTTAGCAAAAATGCCTCATTTACTTATGGCGGGTGCTACAGGACAAGGAAAATCGGTAGGTTTAAATGCTGTTTTAACATCGCTTCTTTATAAAAAACACCCAGCAGAAGTTAAGTTTATTTTAGTCGATCCTAAAAAAGTAGAACTGACACTTTTTAATAAAATTGAACGTCATTATTTAGCAAAATTACCCGATAGTGAAGATGCTATAATAACTGACAACACTAAAGTTATCCACACTTTAAATTCATTATGTATTGAAATGGATAACCGTTATGAGCTTCTTAAAAATGCCTTATGTAGAAATATATCAGAATATAATACGAAGTTTAAAGCACGAAAACTAAACCCAAATGATGGTCATCAATTTTTACCATATATAGTTTTGGTTGTTGATGAATTTGCAGATTTAATTATGACTGCTGGTAAAGAAGTTGAAACACCTATTGCACGTTTAGCGCAATTGGCTCGTGCCATTGGTATTCACTTAATTATTGCAACGCAACGTCCATCGGTTAATGTTATAACAGGGATTATTAAAGCCAATTTCCCAGCGCGAATAGCTTTTAGAGTAACTTCAAAAATAGATTCTAGAACCATTTTAGATGGCTCGGGTGCCGACCAACTTATTGGCCGTGGTGATATGCTTTATACTCAAGGAAACGATTTAATTCGTGTTCAATGTGCTTTTGTAGATACTCCGGAAGTTGAAAAAATAACTGATTACATAGGTAACCAAAAAGCTTATCCAAACGCTTATCAATTACCCGAATATGTTGGAGAAGAAAGTGGCACAAGTCTTGATATAGACCTATCAGATAGAGATAAATTATTTAAAGATGCCGCCATTGTAATTGTGACGGCCCAACAAGGTTCAGCATCTTTATTACAACGTAAATTAAAATTAGGATATAATAGAGCAGGAAGAATTATCGATCAATTAGAAGCTTCTGGAATTGTTGGCCCTTTTGAAGGCAGTAAAGCCAGACAGGTTTTAATCACAGATTTAGTTGCTCTCGATCAGCATTTAGAAAACGAAATATAATTAGATTACCGCCTTTGCGGAAATAGATAAAAAATTTAAGATGAAAAAAATTATAACTATACTATTACTTACAATTTCGATTACCGCTTTTTCTCAAAATAAAGCAAAAGCTTTGTTAAATGAGGTTTCTACAAAAGTTAAAAGCTACGATAATATCTCATTAGATTTTAAGTATGTTCTAGAAAATACTTCTGAAAATATTAAACAAGAAACCAAAGGCGATGTTATTATGCAAGGCGAAAAATACAAGCTTAATATTCTTGGTATTACGCGTCTATTTGATGGTAAAACACTTTATAGTATAAGTCCTGAGGATGAAGAAGTTACTATTTCTTCAGAAAGCGATAATGAGGAAGATGCTATTACACCCAGCAAAATGCTTTCATTTTATGAAGATGGCTATTTGTATGCTATCGATATTGAGCAAAACATAAATGGTAGAAAAATTCAATATGTAAAACTAACGCCGATAGATTCTAATTCTGAAATTAAAAATATTCTCTTAGGTATTGATATCAATACAAAACACATCTATAATTTAATTCAAATTGGTAAAAATAATACCAAGACTACGTTAACTGTTAATTCTTTTAAAACAAATGAGCCTTTATCAAAAAGCTTATTTACCTTTGATGCTAATAAATATAAAGATTATTACATCAATAAATTAGATTAAGGATTAACGTGTGAAAATATTAGACCGTTACATAATAACTACATATTTAAAAACTTTTTTCAGCGTGCTAATCATACTCATGCTGATTTTTGTTTTACAATCAATTTGGCTCTACATAGCCGAATTAGCGGGTAAAGATCTAAATATTGAAGTTATTATTAAGTTCTTAATTTACGTTACTCCAAAACTAATTCCGTTAGTATTACCGCTCACCATATTATTGTCATCTATTATGGTATTTGGCAGTTTTGCCGAAAATTATGAGTTTGCAGCAATGAAATCTACCGGTATTTCATTGCAACGCGCCATGTCTGGTTTAAGTATTTTTATTGTTGGCGTTGCTGTCATTACATTCTTTTTTGCTAATAATGCTATTCCTTGGTCGGAAATGAAGTTTTATAATTTGAGGAAAAATATTGCCAAAACTAAACCTTCTATGGCCATTGCTGTAGGGCAGTTTAATCAAATAGAATCTACGCCTTACAATATAAAAGTACAGAATAAAAGTGGTGATAACGATCAGTTTTTAGAAGATGTAACCATACATTTAAAAGCTGCAGATGGAAGAACAAATGCCAAAACAATTAAGGCTAAAACTGGTGAGTTTTTTTTTGAAGAAAAGTCTAACGTTTTACAATTAATTTTATTTGATGGTAATTACTATGAAGATTTATTACCCAAAGCTATAAAAAGTAGAAACAAAAAACCATTTGCCAAAAGTACTTTTAAAAAGTATATTATAAATATAGATTTATCAGATTTAAACAATGTAGATTTTGATGAAAACTCACAAACTGACAAGTATAGTATGCTCGACGTTGTTGGCCTTGATAAAACTCTAGATTCGCTAATAGTAATGCGACAAAAAGAAGTTGAGGGCATTTCAAAAAATTTATTTAATCGGTCAGGGTTTGCCATAATCACTCAAAAAACAGGTATTAAACCTGTAAATGATTCCGTTTATAATGGCAATGTTCTAGATCTTTTTGATACTAAAAAGAAGTCTCAATTAGTAGATATTACTTTAAGATCTATAACAAGCTCAAAACAAATTCTAAATCAAAAAGTTGCACCACTTAAAGCCCAAAAGGTTTTGTTTAATAGGCATATCATTTCATTTCATGAAAAATTTGCTTTAAGTTTTGCCTGTATTATCTTGTTTTTTGTAGGTGCGCCATTAGGTGCTTTAATACGTAAAGGAGGCATTGGTTTGCCAATGGTAATAGCTATATTACTCTTTTTAACGTATCACTTTATAGGTATTTTTGCTACAAACAGTGCTAAAAATGGTGAATTTAATCCAGTATTGGCCAGTTGGTTTTCAACTTTAATCATGCTGCCTTTAGGGATTTACTTAACCAAACGCGCAACTGCAGATAAAGGTTTATTTGATATTGGTAGTATTACAGAACCATTAAAAAAAGTATTTAATATTAAAGAAAAGGATAGTGTTGATTATAAATTTTTAGCATCCTATAAAAAAGAAGAATTACTTGATATTATTACTAATTACAAAGCTTTAGGTCATGATGAGCCCATTCGTTATGAAGCTTTAAATATTTTGAAGAAAAAAGGACATTCTATAAGTTCGCTTATAAATTCTGGATTGACCATAAACCCTAATTTTGATTCGTCGGAAAAACTTGCTTTACGTTATAAATCTGATTCAAAAATTGCAATCATATTATATAGTATTGCTGTAGTTTTATTAATTCTGTTTTTCATATTAAAAAATAACAAACTACCATCTGTCGCAACTACTTCACTAAAAATTAGCTTGGTAGTATTCTTTGTTTTTATCGTTTATTATATAAAATCTATTGTAACCTTATTTAAATTTTATAAAAACATTGATAAAAATGAAAAACGTCCAAACCTTATAGTGTTGATTATTACCTTTCCACTTTACATGTTTATTTATCCTTTCCTAAGTGTTAAAACGAAGGAAGACTTAAAGCAAAATTGTTTAGATTCTTTAAAATAAGCAATATCTTTGTAAAATGATAGCAGAAAAAATGACTAAAACGACCACATCAAAATTTAAATTAAATACGATTCATGATGCTATTGAAGACATCAGAAATGGTAAAGTTATTATAGTTGTAGATGACGAAAATCGTGAAAATGAAGGTGATTTTTTAGCTGCAGCCGAAAAAGTAACGCCACAAATGATAAACTTTATGGCTACACACGGTCGTGGCCTTATTTGCGCCCCTTTAACTGAAAATAGATGTAAAGAGTTGGAGCTTAATATGATGGTGCGTAATAACACCGATCCATTAGAAACTGCCTTTACAGTATCCGTTGATTTAAGAGGAAATGGCGTTACTACTGGTATTTCTGCTAATGATAGAGCCAAAACAGTAAAAGCACTTATTAACGACCATACCAAACCTTTTGAATTAGCAAGACCTGGGCATATTTTTCCATTGGTTGCAAAAGAAGGTGGTGTTTTAAGACGTACAGGACACACCGAAGCTGCAATAGATTTTGCACGTTTAGCAGGATTAGAACCTGCTGGAGTGATAGTGGAAATAATGAATGAAGATGGTTCCATGGCGCGTTTGCCAGAACTTATTGAAGTTGCAAAAAAATTGGATTTAAAAATTGTATCTATTGAAGATTTAGTAGCATACAGAATGCAACACGACTCCTTAATTGAGAAAAAAGAGGATTTTCAAATAGAAACCCGTTTTGGAAGTTTTAGACTAAGAGCTTACAAACAAACAACAAATAATCAAATACATATTGCATTAACAAAAGGGGTTTGGAAAGATTACGAAGAAGTACCAACTCGAATAAATTCTACATTAATCAATAATGATATTTTAGGAACATTAACTAATAATATCGATAAACAATTAGATAAAATGTTTAAGGTAATTAATGATGAAGGTAAAGGTGCTATCATATTCATCAATCAAGAATATCAATCTATGAATATTTTAAATAGGTTATCATTTTTGAAAGAAAATCAAAAACCTAATAAAGTATCAAAAGCACCAAGAATTAATATGGATACCAGAGATTTTGGTATTGGTGCGCAGATACTTCACGATTTAAATATTCATAAACTACGTCTTATTTCCAACTCGGAACAGAGCAAGCGCGTTGGCTTAATTGGTTATGGATTAGAAATTGTTGACTACGTAAAGTATTAATTTATTACTATTTTTTTTACCGTTTTGGAGCCTCCTGAATAGATATTAAGTAAATACAAGCCTGTTTGTAAGTTATTTACTTCAATAGAATTAGTAGTTTTTGATTCGCCTAAAATAAAGTTTCCTAAAATATCGTAAAGTTCTACACGATCAATTCGAACTTTGCTTTTAATATTAATTTCAGAATCTGTTGGATTTGGAAACACTTTAAATATATCATCTTTAAATTCATCAGTACTTAAGCTATTATTCTGATAAACACGTACATAATCAATAATCATGGGGCTTTGAGTGAAAGATGGATCTATACCATCAATTCCAGCAGCTATACCTCCCATTGCTACATTTAATATTAGGTATTGCTCTAAATCAAAAGGCCATGTACTAGCATTTTTAACACTAGGGTTGTAAGTGTAAAAAGCAACATCATCAACTAAAAAAGTAATTTGATTTGGTGACCAATTCATGGAATAAATATGCCAATTAGCTGCTACATCACTAATTAATTGTGATGCAACATTAACAGTATTACCATAACTTGAAGGTGTATGTATAGCACTAGATGTATAGTTTACAGCTCCTAAACCATGCTCCATAATATCAATTTCTCCACATGCAGGCCAACTTGTTGTTCCAAAACCTTGAGTTTGCCAATAGGCTCCAGTTTCATTTACATTTTTTCCTAAAGTCCAAATAGCAGGCCATGTACCATTTCCGATAGGCAATTTTGCCCTTACATCTACTCTACCGTAGGTAAATGCAAATTTAGAATTTAGTCTTGCTGAAGTATATTGTTTTGTTTCTCCTTGATCGGTAAAAGATTCTTTTATGGCTACAATATTTAAATTTCCATTTTCCACAAATGAATTTTCAATACGGTTTGTATAATGTTGCTCTTCCTGGTTAAACCAGTTTCCACCTGCTGGTAATTGTGTTTGATGAAACCAATTTGTTGAATTTATAGCAATTTTTCCTGATGTATTAAACTCATCTGCCCAAACTAAATCTGTATAGATAACATCTAAGGCATTTGGGTCAGTTGGTACTGAACCGTCATGAATATCATCAATTAAAAAAGCACCTGGAACTGAACTACCATCATCAATTCGAATAGTTAATCTATCATATTTACCATTACCACCAACTGTTGAAAAATCAAAAGTCAATTCGGTCCATATGTTTTGTGAAGATGTAGTTACCCCAACCTCAATATTTGGATTTTCTCCGTTTTCTAGCTTAACAATAATTGTGTGCGAATTATTATCAGATGCATAAAACATCAATGTAATTTCATCATCAAAATCTAAGTCTATTGGCCTAATTAAATCAATATATTGCCCTTGTTCGGATGTAGAGCTAGAACGAAAAAATTCTCCTACAAAATTATTCGATTCTGTTGGCGATGATACTTTTGCAAATGTACTACCTCCCCAAACATTAAAATTATCCGAGTTATCAGAAAAATCAATTGGCATTTGTTGTGCAAATGTAAACTGACTAAATAATAAAAGTAATGTGATTAATTTTAAGTAGTAATTTTTCATGGTTTCTTTTTCAGAATATAAAACTACTAATTAAAAATAGAATCTATAACTTTTCGACCTCAACAAAACCTATACAAACCTGAAAATATTTAAATATTAGCTTTTATAATTTCTGCCATTTTACTAGCTCTCTCCTTAACTTCCGCCTCGGTCCATGAGAGTTTTATTAAGCATGAAATATTTCGACCAATGTAATGGTCAGACTTTTTAAAGTCTTTCGTTTTAAGATATTCTAAGCCTTTTTTTACTTCTTTAGAAATTGGAAATAACGATTTCAAATCTCTTAAATGATGCCATTTTTGAATATAATGCCAATTATTATCGTAATAATTCCAGCAAACATCCACGCTTTGGTCTTTAAAACCTTGAATAACGCTTCTTGAGGTTTCTAAATCTGGCAAAAAGAAATTTAAAAATGCGCAACTTTCTTCTCCACCATCAGGAACTGTTCTAAAAGTAACCTCTGGAATTCCTGATAAAGTATCACGTAAAATAGTATAATGCTTTTTTTGAATAGCTAAAAATTCTGGCAAACGTTTTACTTGTGCTAATCCTACTGCAGCATGCAATTCTGAAATACGAAAATTATACCCAATAAAAGGATGTGTTTCTAAGCCTCTATCGTTACCAATATGGTCATGTCCATGATCAGAATAATGATCTGCGTTTATATAATAGTCTTTATTATTTGTAATTACTGCGCCGCCTTCACCACAAGTAATAGTTTTTACAAAATCGAATGAAAAGCAACCTAAATCACCTATGCTTCCTAAAGATTTTCCTTTATAAGTTCCGCCAATGGCTTGACATGCATCTTCTATTAATAGTATATTGTGGGTATTACAAATAACTTGTAAGGCATCCATATTTCCCATACTACCACACATTTGCACTACCATTACTGCTTTGGTTTTTTGTGTAATGGCAGCTTGTACTGCTTTAGGATTTAACGTTAGTGTATCATCAATATCTACCAAAATAGGAATAGCACCAAGCATCATAATGGCTTCAAAACTGGCAACAAAAGTAAATGTTGGCATTATAACTTCGTCGCCTGCTCCAACGCCAGCACTTGCTAATGCTACAGAAACTGCAGCTGTGCCACTCGAAACCAATTGTACGTATTTAGATTGAAAAGTATTCTGTAATTCAGACTCTAATGCTTTGGCTTTCCAGTGCCCTTTACGCATACCATCAAAGCCATAACGCATTAAAACACCATTATCTAATACATCGTTTACTTCTTTTCTTTCGGCATTTCCGAATAATTCAAATCCTGGCATATTTATTTTTTATAATTCAATTACGGTTTCTGAAATTGGTCTTCTTACTTTTTTAAGTTCAGAAAACATATCATCTTCATCTCTATAACCTACAGGTAGTAATAAAACAGATTTTAATCTTTTTTCTTTTAATTCAAGTAAATCATCATATTTTGAACATAAAAAGCCTTCCATTGGGCAAGCATCAATATCTTCAATAGCGCAAACAGTCATTAAATTACCAAGTGCAATATAGGCTTGGTTTTTTGACCAATTTTGACGCTCTTCAATGGTCATTTTATCCATCATACCCATTAGGCTTTCCCTGTAAGGTTTTAAGATACTCTCTGAGGTGTTTCGTAAATTTTTTATTGTGTTATAATAATCACTAACGTTTTTATCAATAATATTATCTTGAATACAAATGACTAATAAATGTGAAGCTTCTAATACTTGTTTTTGGTGATAAGAATGCTCAACTAGAGATGCTCTTAATATATTATCAGTTATTACAAGCATATTAATGGTTTGTAAACCAAAAGAAGTTGCTGTTAGGTTAAACGCTTCCTTTAAAATATGCAATTTGGCTTCTGAAAGCTTTCTTTTTTTATCAAATTTTTTAGTAGCATAACGCCACTTTAATTTCTCTAATACATCCATTTAACAAGATTATTTTTTGCAAAAATAAGGTTTGAAAAATAGTTTTTGCATAGAATATTGAATTAATTGAAGCTAAGATTTTTCTAAATAAAATATTTGCTAAAAACTTAGTTTTTTATTTGAATAGAATGAAAAAGCACGTTATATTTGCACCCGCATTCAGGGAATACCTGATGAGACACTTGGAGAAATGGCAGAGTGGTCGAATGCGGCAGTCTTGAAAACTGTTGAGGGTCACACCTCCGGGGGTTCGAATCCCTCTTTCTCCGCGAAAAGTCCTACAAAAGGCAACAAAAACCCTGTAAATAATTGATTTACAGGGTTTTACATTTTATATGATTTCAAATAATATCATCCTAAAAGGGGCGAATTCGGTGTCACTTTATAAACTCAAAAAAGCTCCACCAGACAAACGTAAATAACTGTATATAAGTTATTTATATTTATTTCGATATGAATTTTTTTTAGTACATTGGTGGAAATCGATGCACTTTTAATTATGTCACTAGCACTATCCCTTCTATTTTACATCAAAAAAAGTAAAGCTGACCGCAACGGAAAGACAAATGTCTACCTGAGAATAACACTTGACGGTCATCGGACAGAATTTAGTGTCCACCGTAAAATTCGAATAGATAGGTGGAACTCAAGAACTCAATCGCCACAGAACTTTTGATCTTTAGCGTTTCAAATTCTTCTTTTTCAAATCCTTTATCCATAGTTTTTAGTAAAATAATTGCCTGATTACGGCGGTTTTCAAATGTTTTTAGTTAAAAGTAGCATCAAATTTTAAACTTCAAAAATTTACAAACTCCGCTAAGCCATTTAAACACTATGTTTATGACAAAATCGAATATATGTAACATCACGAAGCGTGTTACCCTCTTGCTATACGATTCCTTCATTTCATTTTCAGGATCTTAATACTTTTTAATCAATATTGAAAAGCTATTTGAGGTACTTTAAACACCATTGTTTTTTTAGTAACAAAGTGAAGTTACTTATTTACAAACAACTGACAATCATTTAAATAAACTAATTTTTATGTTCATTTTAGATGGTTCTATTTGATGTATTTTAATATACTTTTCCTTTTAAAATCACATACTTATTATATCTTGAGCGTTTTCCTTTTCATTTGATATTAAATGCTATGTTGCCTTATAATTAGAGTGTTCATTTGTAACAAAATGATACAGATTAACGTTCATTTCAATTTCAATCACTTACTTCCCATAGTGCCATCGCCGTTACCTTTTCGGTAACCGACACTAAAATTATGACCGAGTAAGAACTTATAAAAGTGAGTGAACGAACGGTTATGCAGTTCATCTCGGGCAGAATTTTAAACTTTGTAAAGAAATAGGTTGTGGTAATCTCTTTTTGCTAGGCGAACGCTGTCGCTTTTTCTGCGACTGGGT
>JBAQZZ010000201.1:0-12724 GCA_049791475.1 Flavobacteriaceae bacterium
CTTCATAATGGAAAAATAGTTATAGAAGAATATTTTAACACTCACAATGACTCAAAATTATGGTACTGGGCAAGTGCTGGCAAAACCTTAACTACTGCTGTTTCTGGGATAGCCGAAGATAAAGGCATTTTGAATATTAACGATAAAGTATCTGATTATTTAGGTACAGGTTGGACGAGTACACCTTCCAATAAAGAAGATTTAATTACTTGTAAAAATCTGTAATCTATGAATTCTGGATTAGATGACACATTAGGTGATGATGTATCTCCGGACAACCTGCAATATATTGCCGATGCTGGAAATAGATGGGCTTACCACAACGTGTATGTAAAAATGCAAGATGTGATAGCAGAAGCCAGTAACGGTAGTTGGAATAACTACTTTAATACAAACTTAAGAGATAAAATAGGAATGTCAGGTAGCTGGATTCAGTTAGGCGGTTTAAGTGTATATTGGAGTAACACGAGAAGTATGGCGCGTTTTGGTTTACTTATTTATGCTAAAGGATTATGGGAAAACAATACAATAGTTTCTGAAAGTTTTTTAAGTGATGCAACAAATACATCGCAAAATATAAATGAGGCATACGGCTATATGTGGTGGCTTAATGGAAAAGATAGTTATCATTTACCACAAAGTCAAATGGAATTTAATGGTAAATTGATTCCAAATGGTCCCAACGATATGTATGCTGCACTTGGAAAAAATGACCAGAAAATATATGTTGTACCAAGTAAAAAATTGGTTATTGTTAGAATGGGGGAAACCGCAGATGAAGATAATTTTGCGCTTTCAACATTTGACAATGATTTATGGGGGAAAATAAATAATCTTATAAATTAATTATAATTTGAGGGAGCTTTTCGTTTTTTAGAAGCTTGCTCGTAAGCATAAGCCCAATGCAATAATTTTTTTTCAGATAATGGTTTGCTAATAAATGTTAAGCCTTCAGGAGTACCATCAACAGTATAACCCATTGGCACTGTTAATGCGGGATATTCGGCTACTGCTGCAAAACCAGCATGATAATTATTTATGGATAAGATCCCATCTAGTTGATGTTTTTCCATAGGAATATCAAAATAGTTTCTTCCATTTATTTTTAAAGAATCTTTAATTGTTTGAAATTCTTCGTCCGAAGCTTTATCTGCAACTACACCTTCAAAAAGACTCTGCCCATAAGGCATCACATTAATTGAATCTTTTTTATTAAATTCAATAACATCTTGAACTGATTTTAACGTTATTGAAGCACTTGCGTAATTAGAAAGGTAAAACAGTAAATCAGCTTTCATATCCAAATTAAGAAGTCTTCTAAAACTTTGAAGTTTTATATTCTCTTCATCTATCTCAATAATTTCTGCGCCTTTTGATTTTAAATTTGAAATAGCTTGAACATATAAAGAATCTTCTAATAATCGTTTAAAGGCTCCAAAACGCATACCTTTTAAACTATTCTCATTTGTATTATTATAATAAAAGCCATTCCCGAATTTTGAATTTATTGACTTAGAATCGTTTTCATCAAAACCAGACATCGCATCTAATAAGATGGCATTGTCTGTTACGTTTTTAGTCATCGGTCCTGGAGTATCTAAAGTTGACGAAATTGGTACAATTCCACTTCTACTCAATAAACCAATAGTTGGTTTTAAACCCACAATAGAATTTTTACTTGAAGGTGATAAAATAGAACCTGAAGTTTCACTACCAACTGCTCCTACACAAAAATTTGCCGCTACTGCTACGCCACTACCCGAACTTGAACCACCTGTATCTATAATTCTTCGTCCGTAGGGATTAAGTGTTTGCCCACCAATAGCGCTATAACCACTTGGGCAATCACCACAGAAAAAATATGCCCATTCACTCAAATTAGCTTTTCCTAGAATGATAGCACCTTGTTCTTTTAATCGTTTTGTTATAAATGCATCATCTGTATTATTGTTTTGCAAAGCAACAGCACCAGCTGTTGTTGGCAATACAGAAGTATTAATGTTATCTTTTAACAAAATTGGCATTCCGAAAATTGAATGAAGCTTATCAACATCCATATCATCTAACTTCCTAGCCTCATCGATAACTGTCGGGTTAATAGATATTACTGAATTTAATGATAGCTCATTTTCTCTATCAAATTTTCTAATACGATATAAATAGAATTTTACAAGCTTTTCATAAGACAAATCTCCATTTGCAATATGGTTCTGAAGCGTAGGTATATTTTGTTCTAAAACTAATGGCTTTAAATTGTTGTAAACGTTTTCAGTAAAATCTTCTAAATTGTCATTAAAAGGTTCCCATAAATCAGCCTTATTTATGTATTTAGAGTCTAAAACTATAAATTCTCTAAAATCTTTTACTGTTGTAGTATCAATAGCCAAATTTAAAACAGGCTTGCTCTCAGTAGGGTTTTTACAAGAAATAATAACGAGAGAAAATAAGAATAAAATAATTCGATTCATGTTCAGCATTTTTTATAAAAATACTAAAATATAAACTAGATTTAATTACGTTCCTTAAAAGGAATGATGATTCCCTTTTCTAGATAGTTTTTTAATGAATTTAAAAGCAGAGCCCAACAAAACGGGGAATGCTTAAAATGATCATTTGCTTCTTGCCAATTAACAC
The DNA here is from genome assembly GCA_049791475.1 of Flavobacteriaceae bacterium. GTDB lineage: Bacteria > Bacteroidota > Bacteroidia > Flavobacteriales > Flavobacteriaceae > CAXBID01. The sequence continues at coordinate 2,635 of JBAQZZ010000201.1, forward strand.
GACTAAATTTTAGCATAGTGCCACTGTCTGTCTCCTCTAAATCGAAACCAAAAGTCGTGGGATTCCAATCGGTATCAGATTTGGTCATTTTAAAATGAATGGATTTATTTGTTTTTAGTGCAGAAACTTTACAAAACCAAGGCTCTAGTTTATTAGTGCGTTTATATTATTGGTTTTAGCCACGAATAACACTAATTAGCACGAATAAATGAGCTTAGCTCATTTAAAATTCGTGGGGTGTACGACAAATTTCCCTTTTTCGGAATTCGTCCGATAACTAATATGGTTTCCACCAACGACCCTGAATATGGATGAAAACCTGCGGGATTTAAGTATCTTGTAGGTTTGGGCTCAGGATTTATCCTTCAAGACCTACAAGGTTTTCGAAACCTTGCAGGTCAAGATTCCAGTTTTAGGGAAATTTGTCGTGCACCCAATTCGTGGAATGATTGACCAAAATGATATCACGAACAGAAAAAATCCAAAGATTTTTAAAAATTAGTGGGAATTCGTGTAATTCGTGGCTTAATACTTTAATTTCTTATCTATGGTGCTCAGGTTTACGATCGTTCTTGCAAGTAAGTTTACTTTTAATTATCCAATGAGCCAAACATGTTTATGTTGAATACCTATTACTGAAACAACGCCATTTTAAACTAGAGCCAAAACCAATTATAATGATCGGTAAAGTTTAAATTGTATGCTGAATTTAGTTTGGGTATTCCAGAACTTTTCAACGTCCACCAATTACCAAGGTAATTTGGTTGAGACACCGCATCAAAAACTTCTTTTGGAAAAGCCTTTATTAGAAGGTTATGATAAATATTGTAACTCATAATGATAAAGTTACAAAAAATACCGATTCTGAGATTCCTGCCTTCGCAGGAATTTTATTTAAAAAAAGAATCTACAAATTCAAACTTATTAAAAACCTGTAAATCTTCAATACCCTCTCCTACTCCAATATATTTAACAGGAATTTTAAATTGGTCTGAAATACCAATAACAACGCCACCTTTTGCGGTTCCGTCCAATTTTGTAACGGCCAAAGAAGTCACTTCCGTAGCTGCAGTAAACTGTTTTGCTTGTTCAAATGCATTTTGACCTGTAGAACCATCTAAAACCAATAAAACATCATGTGGCGCATCTAAAATTACTTTTTGCATCACACGTTTTACTTTGGTAAGTTCATTCATCAAATTCACTTTATTGTGTAATCTGCCAGCTGTATCAATAATAATAACATCAGCTTCTTGGTTTACGCCAGATTTTAACGCATCAAACGCTACAGAAGCTGGATCACTTCCCATATCTTGACGCACCATAGGTACATCTACACGATCTGCCCAAACTTGAAGTTGGTCTATCGCCGCAGCTCTAAATGTATCTGCCGCACCTAATACAACCTTTAAACCTTGCTTTTTAAACTGATATGCTAATTTACCGATAGTCGTAGTTTTACCAACACCATTTACACCAACTACCATTAAAACATAAGGTGTTTTGGTTCCGTTTTCTTGTTTTGGTAAATTCGGAATTGTAAACTCTGTTTCTTCGCCTGAATTAGTTTCACTTAACAAAGCAGCTATTTCTTCACGAAGTATTTGGTTTAATTCATCCGTTCCTAAATATTTATCTTTTGAGACTCGGGCTTCTATACGTTCAATAACCTTTAGTGTGGTATTCACACCCACATCGCTAGATACTAGTACTTCTTCTAGGTTGTCTAATACATCATCGTCTACTTTCGATTTTCCCGCTACGGCTTTACTTAGCTTACCTAAAAAACTGGACTTCGATTTTTCTAAACCTTTATCGAGGGTTTCCTTTTTTTCTGAAGAAAATATTTTTTTAAAAAAACTCATTATTACCTTTAATTATTTGTTTTTGAGTTACTGAACTCAAGTTACTTATGTCAATTATCTTACCGTAAATATTTACTGTAAATATGTCAGTAATAAGCTCAAATATAAAATAAAAAAGCCGTTTTCAGTAGAAAACGGCTTGTAATATATATTGTAACTGAGTAATTACTTTTTAGCTATAAAATCATTTACTCGTTCTGGATCCATAATAGATTCAACAAACATGTAAGCACCTGTTTTAGGTGATTTTACCATCTTAATCGCTTTCGTTAATCTTTTAGAAGATGTTTGTAGGGTTGCTACTGTTTTCTTTGCCATGACTTATTATTTTATCTCTTTATGAACTGTCATACGCTTAAGAATTGGATTAAATTTCTTAATCTCCATTCTATCTGGCGTATTCTTTTTATTTTTTGTTGTAATGTAACGTGACGTTCCTGCTTGACCAGACTCTTTATGCTCCGTACATTCTAATATTACCTGTATTCTATTACCTCTCTTTGCCATTTCTATATCTTTTTAAGCAGCTATTACTTAGTTAAAAATCCATTAGATTTCGCTTCTTTAATTGCTGCAGAAATACCTATTTTATTAATTGTTTTTAAAGCAGATGTTGAAATTTTTAAAGTTACCCAGTTATCGTCTTCTGGAATGTAAAAACGTTTCTTTACTAAATTCGCATTAAACTTGCGTTTAGTTCTATTCATTGCATGAGACACATTGTTTCCAACCATGGCCTTCTTTCCTGTAAGTTCACAAACTCTTGACATCCTATATTACTTTAAATTGGTGTTGCTTAAAATCGAGGTGCAAATATATAAAATCTTTATATTATGACAACCTAATTTATATCAATTTTTAAAAATTTCTTTTAGCAGCATTTCGAAGGCTGTATTAGCGCCTTTATTTATCACTTTTAAGCGCCCATTTCCTAGCATAAATTTTTCAGAAAACACCTTGTTTTTTGTAGCAATAGCAATAAAAACTGTACCAACCTCAACATCTGAATCACCTTTTGTTGGACCTGCATTTCCGGTTGTGGCAATCGCATAATCGGTTTTAAATAATTCTAAAACATGTTGCGCCATAGATTCTGCAACTTGACTACTAACCACTGAATACGCATTAATATCTTCTTTTGAAACACCTAAAATATTAATTTTAGAATCTGTGGCGTAACTCACTACGCTGCCCTTAAAATAGGCAGAAGCTCCTGAATTTGCTGTAAAACGTTCTGCAATTTTACCACCTGTACAACTTTCTGCGGTTGCTATTGTTTTTCCTATTTTGGTGAGTTGTTTCCCTATAATAGATTCGATGGAGGCATCTTCTTCTTCAAAACCTACAAATTCTTCTTTTATTAAAGGAATTAGATGATCTATTTGGAGTTGCACATCATCTTTAATCTTTTGCTCGTCAAATCCTTTTGAGGATAAACGAAGTCGCATTCTACCTAAACTAGGTAAATAGGCTAGTTTTATGTGTTCTGGCAAGGCATCTTCCCAAGTTTCAATTCTGGCCGCTAAAGTGCTTTCACCCAAACCATAAACCAATAAAGTTCTGTGTAATATAAAAGGGCAATGATATTTATCTTTTAATTTCGGAATAACCTCATTATCAATTAATGCTTTCATTTCATAAGGAACACCAGGAAGTGAGATAAAAACTTTATCATTTTTATCCATCCACATACCAGGAGCTGTTCCTACTTTATTCATTAAAACCGTAGCTTTTGAAGGCACTAAAGCTTGATCTAAATTAACTTGAAGTAGCGTTTGCCTCACATATTTTTTCCAAATGGCTTCTATATTTGCAAGAACCTCTTTGTTTCTAACTAAGGTATCGTTAAAATATTCGGCAATTGTTTTTTTTGTAATATCGTCTTTTGTAGGCCCTAAACCACCAGTAATAATAATAACATCCACTCTACTTTCAGCATCTTTAAAAGCTTGTAGAATATGTTGTTTATCGTCTTGAATTGAGGTTATTTGGTATACAGATATACCAATTTTATTAAGTTGTTTTGCTATAAACGCCGAATTTGTATCAATAACTTGACCAATAAGAAGTTCGTCGCCTATAGTAATTATTTCAGCTAGCATTACAAATTAAAATCAGACTTTATTTCAGCTACGGCATTATCAACTGCATTGATAACAATATATAATTGATCTGTTACATCTACATTCGTTTGCGTAAATTTACCCCAATCTTGAACTTCTATTAATGTCTCAAGAACGCCAATTTCAAATAAATCTATGGTAGGTTTCATTTTATGAGCCGCTTGGTAGGCCTCTTGATAATCTTTTTCGGCTACAGCCTTTTTTAATCGGTCTGCATCTACGGGCACTTCTTCTAAAAAAGCTTCCGCCAAAGTGGCGATAAAATCTTCGTCATTATCTGCTAATTCACGTACTCTATGTAATTTGTAATGTTGTTCCATTTATTTTACTGTTATTGAAAACATTTCTTTGTCTTCTATATATCCTTTTAGTTTATCGTTAGCAATTACTTTGCCAACTCCTGCTGGTGTGCCTGTAAATATAATATCTCCAATCTTTAAAGTGAAATATTTTGATACATATTCTATTAATTCGTTAATTTTCCAAAGCATGTGGCTCGTATTTCCTTTTTGTACAATTTCATCGTTCTTTTTTAAAGAAAACTCAATAGCATCAACATTTTGTATTTTATTAACTGGCAACCAACTACCAATTACTGCTGCACCATCAAACGCTTTTGCTTTTTCCCAAGGCAAGCCTTTTTCTTTTAATTTACTTTGTAAATCGCGCGCGGTGAAATCGATACCTAAACCAATTTCATCATAATATTTATGAGCGAATTTTTTATCAATGTGCTTTCCTACTTTATTAATTTTTACCAAAATTTCTACTTCATGATGCACATCATTTGAAAAATCTGGAATAAAAAAAGGTTGCTTTTTTAAAAGAATTGCCGTGTCTGGTTTAAGAAAAACAACAGGATCTGTGGGTTTTTCGTTTTCTAATTCTTTAATATGTTCTGTGTAATTTCTACCGATGCAAATAAGTTTCATTTTTTTCTTTAGAATTAAGAGTAAAGACCGCTTCGCTGATAGAAACTAGAAAGACTCTCAAATTATTATTTACAATATAAATTAAATCTATTTTCTATACTCTATTTTCTCTTTTCTTTTTAAATCTTATTATTAAAACTCCTTAATTTAATAGCTGTTAATACCTTTTTGGTGTATAATGGGAAATCAGCATTTAATAGCCATCCAAAATAACCGGGTTCTTTTTCTAAAACTTCGGTTACTAATTTTCCTTTATGTTTACCAAAAGAAAAACATTCTTCTCCTTTTTTGTTAAATGCTATAAAACCTGCAAAATCTGCAAATTTTTTCCGTGAACTAAATTCTGCCAGAAACTTGATATCATTTTCAAGATCTTCATATTTAGATAATTGAGCTTTTAAAACTTCGTAAGTAGCCATGGTATCTGCTTCGGCGCTATGCGCATTATCTAAACTTTTATCACAATAAAATTTATAAGCTGCACTTAGTGTACGTTGTTCCATTTTATGAAAAATAGTTTGCACATCGACTGCTAAACAGTTTTTCATATCAAAATCAATATCAGCACGCAACATTTCTTCAGCTAAAAGCGGAATATCAAATCTGTTGGAATTAAAACCACCCAAATCTGAATCTTTAATCATGTTATAAATATCCTTAGCAAGTTCTTTAAAAGTAGGTTCGTTGGCCACTTTCTCATTGGTTATACCATGAATTCCGATAACTTCTTGAGGAATTATCATTTCAGGGTTTACCAACCACGTTTTGCTTTCTTCTGTTCCATTAGGAAAGACTTTAAGAATCGAAATTTCTACAACGCGGTCGTGCGTAATATTAATACCAGTTGTTTCAAGGTCGAAAAAACAGATGGGTTTTGTTAAGTTAAGGTTCATTCAATAATAAGTTTATACAAATGTAAATAGAATAAATAAAAAAGTGGGTTGGCTTTTTAAAAACCTCACTTGACTTTGAAAAAAATTTCAGCTACCTTCGTTTAACGTGATATTTAAATCAAATTTGCTGAACTTGTTTCAGTATTAAAACGGATTCATATACTTAAAAATATAGTGTGCAAGCTGAAAAAACAATTATTATGAAAAATAGAATTAAAATCTTAATCTTTTGCATAACGACATTATTATTGAATTCTTGTGTTGAGCAAAATCCAAACCTTAATAAATCTGGAGAAGATGAATTAAAATCTTTAGTAGTTGTGGAAGCGTTAGATAAAGAACAAATTCATTTTAATGATATTATTTATGTTCCAATTTTTTCTGATATTTATATTGATAAGACTAATCCAGAACATCTACTAACTTCTACATTGAGTATACGAAACACAAGTTTAAATGATACTCTTTATATTTCTAAAATTGACTATTATAATACAGAAGGTAGTTTAGTTAAAAAATTTATTGATAAAACTATAAGTCTAAATACAATGGGAACAGTAAACTATGTGATCGAAAGAGAAGATAAAAGTGGTGGTTCAGGAGCGAATTTTATTATTGAATTAAACGCTAAAAGCTCTGACATAAAGCCCTTAATTCAAGCAATTACAATTGGTGAATTAAATAATAAAGCCTTTTCATTTTCAACAGACGGATATTCAATTAAAACGAAAAAACCCAGCAAATAATAATGTTTGTAATTAATTTTTCGGGTATCTACTACTCGGGAAATCCTGCGGATTCACTTTAGGTTCGTTTTCCTTTTTCGCGTTAGGGATTGAAGCGGCATCCTTTTTTAAAATAACACTCAGAAACTTTATTTAGAACTTTTATTTAACAGATAGCCACGTCCTTCGTCCTCGCTATGACGGTTAAAAAAGATATAGTGGAAAGCCCGACCCATTTGGGTAACGCCCAACTTATTGATGTAAATTTACTGGATTTAGACTTTGTTTAGTAACTACGCAGGAATTTAGATTTCCCTATTACTATCCCAAGCTTCCAAATAGTCTGCTACAGCTTTTACAAACTGACCACCAAGTGCGCCGTTAACAACACGATGATCATAAGAATGTGATAAAAACATTTTATAACGAATACCAATAAAATCACCTTCGGGTGTTTCAATAACTGCTGGTACTTTTCTAATAGCACCTAAAGCTAATATACCTACTTGTGGCTGATTAATAATTGGGGTTCCCATAATACTACCAAAAGTACCAACATTGGTTACTGTATAAGTGCCGCCTTGGGTATCGTCTGGTTTTAGTTTACCTGTTCTGGCTCTATTTGCCAAATCGTTAACCTGCTTAGTCATACCAACTAAATTAAGTTGATCTGCATTTTTTATTACGGGTACAATTAAATTTCCGTCTGGTAAAGCTGCTGCCATACCCAGATTTATATTTTTCTTTTTGATAATGGTATCGCCTTGAAGCGAAATATTCATCATGGGATAATCGCGAAGTGCTTTAGCAATAGCCTCAAGAAATATAGGTGTAAACGTTAAGTTTTCACCTTCACGTTTCATGAACGCATCTTTAACTTTCTTTCTCCAATTCCAAATTTTGGTCACATCAGCTTCAATAAAACTTTGAACATGTGCTGACGTTTGAACAGATTGAACCATATGATGCGCAACCAATTTACCCATTCTGGTCATTTCTATTATCTCATCATCACCACTGCTAACAAGTGGTGCTGAAACTTGCTTTGGGGTATCGGCTACTTTGTTTTTAACGCTCGAACTCGAATCTGCGACTTTTTGCGTAACAGGAACTTTAACGGTTTCTTTGTTTTGAACGTAATCTAATATATCGTTTTTAGTAACTCGTCCTTCTTTACCTGTGCCTTTTATAACATCCAATTCGTCTTGAGAAACCCCTTCTTGTTTGGCTATATTTTTTACTAAAGGCGAATAAAAACGCGTACCAGATGATGCTATTGGAGCAGCTGTTTCTTTGGCAATATTTATAGTTTGAACAACTTCTTCAGCTGCGGTAATTACTTCTTGTTCTACTTTATTTTCTTCTGTTTTATTAGAAGGCTCGTCATCACCATCTGTCTCAATAATTGCTATAACTTGCCCAACTTGAACAACATCATCTACATTGAAACGCTTTTCTATTAAAACACCATCTACCTCACTAGGCACTTCACTATCTACCTTATCTGTTGCAATTTCCAAAACTGCTTCATCTAATTCAATAGTATCTCCAACTTCTTTTAACCATGAGGTTATTGTTGCCTCTGCAACACTCTCTCCCATTTTTGGTAACCTAAGTTCAAACTTTGCCATATTAATAACTTAACAGTGTTTTTTTAATTTTAAAATACAAAATTAATTAAAAAACATCAATTTCTTTGAATTATAACTAAAATTACTAATGAAAATTAATAATTTCTCCTCTGCTTATTGCATTATCGCTTCCCAATGCAAATTTAGAGTTTTTAGGAAGTATTTTACAAGTGATTCCTTTTGTTTTATTAGATTTTTCTATAAACTGAATGATATTCTTATAACTTAAAACATTAGCATCAAAAAAAACTTCGGTGCCTTCTTCAAGATTATTGATATCAGATTTTAACAAAATATCTTTTGATAAGACTGTTTTCAAGTCATTATTCATTGTATTTGAAATCAATACATAGGTATTAATCTTTTTTTCTTTAGCTGCTGGAGGTGGTTTAAATAAATAAACCAATCTTATTCCTAACCCTACCAACATATCAAAAAACACATTCTTTTTAAAATGTTTTTTGTAAAATATTTGCATCGCGCCATAAAAACGACGTGCATAAAATTTATCTCTTAAAGTGCTTTCGCCTTTAAAATGTAACACCGTTGTTTTACCAAAATAATAATTTTTATAGCCCGCTTTTAAAGCTTTATATGATATATCAATATCTTCGCCATACATAAAATAATCTTCATCAAAACCCTCAATTTCTTTATAAAGGTCTCGTTTTAGAAACATAAATGCCCCAACTAAAATAGCAACTTCTCCTGTTTCATTTTCATCTAAATGATTAGCATAATAATGAGTTGAATTTCCAAATACTTTTTTAAAGGCAGCCTTAACGTAAGGTATATTTCGCTTACTTTCTGGCAAAAAACCTCCAACGCCATTTATTAATTTGCAGCCTACTATACCAAGTTTTTCTTTATTTTTTACAAAATTAAAAAGGCTAGTAAACGTATCTTCAGCAACTACGGTATCTGGATTTAAAATACATAAATAGTCTCCTTTAGCTTGCAATACACCAATATTATTTCCTTTTGAAAATCCGAAATTCTCTTTGTTTTCAATGAGTTTTACTTCTGGAAATAATACCTTAACCATCTGGCAACTTTCATCTTCTGAATTATTATCAACCACAATAATTTCAGCATCTATATTCACGATAGCTTCTTGCACACTTTTTAGACATAACTCTAAAAAGTAACGCACATTATAGTTTAAAATAACAACTGAAAGTTTCAAATGCTTGGTTGGTTATAATTTTAAAGACGACTCAAAAGGTATTCTGTTTATTATACTTCTGCCTAGTGTTATTTCATCAGCGTATTCCAATTCGTCTCCAACTGAAATTCCTCTAGCTATGGTAGATGTAAAAACCTTATACTCTTGAATTTGCTTGAAAATATAAAAATTTGTAGTATCGCCCTCCATTGTTGAACTTAAAGCGAAAATAAGCTCCTTCACCTTTCCTTCTTTAACTTTATTTACTAAAGATTCTATATTTAAATCATGCGGGCCAATACCGTCCATTGGTGAAATTTTTCCACCCAAAACATGGTACAACCCTTTAAAAGAACTCGTGTTTTCAATGGCCATAACATCTCTAATGTCCTCAACTACACAAATAACTTCCGGCGTTCGTTTTAGGCTGGAGCAAATTTCACATAAATCTACATCGCTAATATTATGACAAGATTTACAAAACTTAACATCATTTCGCATAGTTTGTAAAGCCTCAGATAAAGCTAATGTTTGCTCTTTAGGTTGACGTAACATATGCAAAACCAAACGCAATGCTGTGCGCTTACCAATTCCTGGTAATTGCGACATTTCATTTACTGCGCGTTCTAATAATTTTGACGAAAACTCCATAGTTTGCGAAATTACAATTTATTATGAAAATGACTTTAGTACATGACAAAAACAGTTCGTTGATATTTGAAAAGCTTCTATCGTTGACCCCTCCGCCTATCGGCA
>JBAQZZ010000202.1:0-12874 GCA_049791475.1 Flavobacteriaceae bacterium
TTTTTTCTTGTAAACAAAACAAAGAAGAAAGTTTAACCGAAAACATAGATGTAAAAGCAAGTCAAGACATTACAGAAAAAGACCTTTCAAAACTTAATTTTACTGAATTTGTTTTAGATACTAAAACAGAAAATATAGTTAAAGATTGGCAAGAATATTATCAACTACAAGACGCTGTAATAAGTGCTAAAAAAGGAGATTTGAGTTTTTTTAAAGATAATAAAGAAGGCATTAAAACAATATTTAGGGAGTTGGTATTAAACATTCCTGATTCTGTAAATAGTGATGCTACATTGGCAAGAATACTCGCTTTAGAAACGAAGCTTTATAAACTTGAAAGCTTATCAAATTTACCAACTACAAGCAAACAAGAGCTTACTAATACCATAAAAGAATTTTTAGAATCTTTTTCTAATTTTAATTTTCAAATGAATAAGAAAACAGAAAAAGACAGTAGAATAATTGAAAAACCTTAAACAACTAATTACTCAAAACAAAAGAGCCGTTTCTAAAAATTAGAAACGGCTCTTTTTATATAAATTAATATTAGTTTTTAGGTTGAGCTGCTTGTGCTTGCAGTGCTTGTTTTTGTCTTAACAACTCTTTTTTTGATAGTTGAATTAAATTAAAATTTGGCGCTGTTTTTAGAGCTGCATCCAAAATATCAACCGCTGCATCAATATTTAACTTCGTGTCTTTATTGTAAACAGATAAGGCATCCAAATACATAAAAGCCGATTTTAAAGGCACTTCATAAGGTGTTTGGGTTTCATAAAATGCTTTTTTCATATCTTCTTTAGAATTTGCCAAACCATAAGCGATATGCTTTTTAGCTTCATCAATTTTTTGAGTTTGCAAATTAAGTTCAGCTAATTCATAAGCAACCAATGCATTAGGCTCACGTTTAAACATTTCTTCAAAAAGGCCAATAGCTAATTTTGGTTGTTTTACTGCTTTTAAAGAGACTGCTTTTACCTCAACAGCAATATCAGAATCTGAGGCTAATCTTTCAATTCCAATAGTATTAAGTGCTTGCACATATTTATCTTCGGTCATATATAAATAAGCCAAAGTATCTAAGCGCTCTTTTGATGGTGCTAACAAATTTAAATGGGTCATACCATTTATAATGCCTTGCATATCACCTTGAGCTTTCATTTGTTGATAATACGCTTCAAAATGTTTTAACAAATCTGAGTTCTCTTGTGCATTTACTTGAAAACTGCTTACTACCAATACTAACACTAATAATTTTTTAATCATCTTAATTTCATGTTTATAAGCGTCAAAATTAGGGAAAATTAACATTTAAACTCTTAAAAGAATGCTAATTATTTCTATTTACATTATAAATAGGTAAAATATAGATGGCATTAAACGAACAGTTAAATAAAATTTTAGAATTTTAATTACAGTTTATGAAATCGATAATTAGCAATTAATTTAAACAGCAGTAAATACATTTTTAGGAAAATTGAAAAAAATAAACTATATTTAAGATTACTAAAATTACAATATTATGGGAATTAAAAGTTTTCAAGGTGCCAGAAAAAAACAGGCTAGCATTACAGATAGTGCGCCTTTAAAGGTTAGTGATTATATGACGACTAATTTGATTACGTTTACTCCTAATCAAACTATTGAGAGCGTTATGCAATCATTAATAAAAAACAGGATTTCTGGTGGTCCTGTTGTGAATGAAAAAAATGAGTTGATTGGTATTATATCTGAAGGTGATTGTATTAAACAAATTAGCGAAAGCAGATATTACAATATGCCAATGCAAAATAAAACCATTGAAAAACACATGGCTTTAAATGTTGAAACTATTGATGGCAACATGAATATTTTTGATGCGGCCAGTAAATTTATAGAAGCAAAAAGACGTCGTTTCCCTATTGTTGAAAACGGTAAATTAGTTGGTCAAATAAGCCAAAAAGATGTGCTTAAAGCGGCTATGAAATTAAAAGGACATAACTGGAAATAAACTAAAGTTTATCAATAACTCTTACTAAAGCTTTTGGTTCATCAGTAATCAAAAGCTTTTCTTTTTTGGTGCCAATTAATGTTAATATTTTTGAATATGAATACCCTTCTATGGGTTCTTTTAGAGTGTTCCATTTTGCGACACCTTTAACTGCAATTAGTTCGTTTAATTCTATAACGCCCTCACTATATCTTATGGTTTTATTGGTGCCTAAAAACCCAGTACTTTTTTTGTTATGAGCTTTTAAGTAGGCTTCCAATTTATCTGTAGTATCATTTCTAAACCCAGATTTTTCTTTATAATCTTTTACTAAATAAAACCGTTGCATAGATTTTTGTACTGAAGCTGTTTTTATAATGGCCATTTCTGAGCTTGTTTCTATAAAAAAATCTTGATGCCTTAGTTCATCAATAATTCGTCTCCAACTTTTATCTCCTTTTACTTCCACAACAATATGATAGTATACACATTGCCTTCCGCTTAAAGGTGCTATTAAAGGTTTATTTGCGTGTTTTGCTTTTCCAATTATTTTGGCGTATTCATTTTCTTTAATGCTATTAATAGGCTTTTTTCTGCTTTTTTTAAACTCACGAAGCATTACTTTTTTGTTACTAAAATAATTCGCTATTATAGCAATTACCACAAAAGTTGATAACATTAATACGGGTATCATTATTTTAGAATTCTCTTTTAAAAACGGTAAAACAGCTTCCATAAATTCTAACTTTCTCTTTTTACTAAAGCATAAAAATCGCCCTCTAAAGGTAAATAGCCTTGGTCGTAAACAAAGTAGTAAACGGTTCCTGCTTTTGTGGTATAAATACTTGTAAAGTAATTAAAATCAAAACCTGCTTCTATAAGTTTTGCTCTTGATGTTTTTGTTTTCTGGTCAGGATTTAGGGTTTCTAAAACTCTGTAGTTTTTACGAAGTCGGTTATTGGTGTTTCTAATTAAATTTTTACTGTCTTTATTTACACGGTTGTTATACGCATTTCTACAACCATCGCTACAGAATTTCTTATCAATTCTCCCCACGATTTTATCACCACATTCTGGACATTGTTTTTGCATCATAATTCATTTTTTATTTTATACCAACGTAGGTTTAGTTTTTCTTCTTTAAAATAAAAATCTTCAACATAATTTAATCCCATTTTTAAAAGGGTGTTGTGTGAAGCTTCATTTTCTATTTCAGTTATGGCATATAACTCTGGTAATTTCATACTATTAAAAGCATATTTTATGGCAGCTTTACCAGATTCGGTGGCGTATCCATTACCCCAAAATTGTTTAATTAATCTATAGCCTACATCATAATATTTAGTAAATCCATTCATATTATATTCTGTATTTAGCCTTATTCCAGACCAACCAATAAATTTATCAGAAGATTTTTTAATGGTGGCCCAACGCCCTATACCTAACTCTTTATATTGATTAATTATATTGTCTAATATTTTTCGAGATTCTTCAATGGTTTTAACTGGTTTATTTCCCAGATGTTTGTGTACTTCGGGATCAGAATCTAATTCAAACATACCGTTTAAATCACTAGGTCTTAATTCTCTTAAAATGAGTCTTTCAGTTTCTATGTAGAATTTCATATTTCTGTAAAATTCAAATATACAAAATGGCATCTATATACATTGAGGGACAAACCCAATAAAAACAAAGGGTTAGCATATAAAAATACTCTATATATTGGATTAATAAATAATTATAAATTTAGGAAAAACTAATTTATTTATAATTAAAGAGGTATTGCTAAGTTTTACGCAAAAAAAAAGCGGGACTAGCCCGCTTAAAATTCTAAATGTTAAACTAAATTATTTAAATCGTCTTTTCAAGTTCCAAACGATAGCACTTGTATTGCTAAATGTTTTTGTTTTAATTCCGACTTTACTTTCTGCTGTTATTCTATTGTTCTTCGTCATAATACTTCTCATCTGTTTTTTTTAAGAGCGTGCAAAAGTACTACTAATTAAGAGTTTTAGAGGTTACTTTAACATATTATGTTAATTAAATAGATATAAGTAAATTTATCCATTTACAAACGACTACAAACATTTACAAACGATTTTAAATAAGTAATTACCGAATAACATTTTGAAGCTACCTGATATTTGCAGTGTCGAATTCATACTGGACTTGTTTCAGTAACTCATTCACAAAAAAACAATTAAAGTAAAATTAAAAAGATCTTGAAACGAGTTCAGGACATAGTATTAACTGTTTAACACGAAAAACAAAATTATGAACACACTTAGAAACAAAGTACAGTTGATTGGTAACCTAGGAAACGATCCAGAAATCATCAATCTTGAATCAGGTAAAACACTTGCAAAATTTAATATTGCAACAAATGAAAGTTACACCAATAGTAAAGGTGAAAAAATTACAGACACCCAATGGCATAATGTTGTTGCGTGGGGTAAAACTGCTGAAATAATTGAAAAATACGTTAAAAAAGGAAAAGAAGTTGCTATTGAAGGAAAATTGACATCACGTAGTTATGATGATAAAGAGGGTAACAAGCGATATATTACAGAAGTAGTTTGTAGTGAATTGTTGATGTTAGGGAAATAATACTTAACCTAATTATATTTATTAGCGAAGTTTCTTAAAAGAGGCTTCGCTTATTTTTTAAATTATCCAAATTATAATAGCCGCCTATATTTTCTTTTCTATCCAAAGATTGATTTATTGTTAAATGCGCAATATCTAAATGCGTACAATCTAAAAAAACATGAGCGTCTCCAGGTTTTTTTAATTCATTATCAATACTTTCTGGTACAATATCACTTAATTTCTGCCGAACAATTTACATAAGTAATCACCACATGATTTGGATGCGCTTTAGTAAACTTTTCAAAAGCATCTGGCGGACAAGAATCTGCTAATGAATAACCCGCATTTAAATCAGGTAAAACATTAAATTTTTGTTAGTCAAATATTCAAATAAATGACAAAACAAAAAGAGATTAAACATGAACAACCGATAACTTATTAATTTCTAAATTAATTTCATTTAAGATTAATTCACTTTTATTTAATTCATTTAAAGCCGTTGTTTTAATATCTTCAAACACATGTTTCAAACTGTTAAATAAGTTTTGATAATAAGACACGCCAGCCTTCATATTTTTGGTAAATGTTAACAAGTACTTTTCATCTTTTTTGGTTAATGAGTTTTTGGTTTCTTCAAATTTGTTCTTTAAAAAATCAATATAAATCTGTAACTCTTTAATAAAAAAGTTTGGACGATCCGTTCTACTTATCATATTATCCCTTCCATAAATATGGTCGGTGATGTTTTTTAAACTCATTTCTTTAGAAAAATAAGCCATGTTAGGCCCTGGGCAAATAGAAACGCCTTCGCCTTCAACTCTAGTATCTAGGTTATATTTTAATAAAGCAGACGTACCAAGACCAACACAAGTGCAAGATTTTTCAATAATTTTATGGTATTGTTTGTTATACGCTTCATCAGGAAGCTGTTGTTCTTTTAAATCGTTTATTTTTAAATATTGATATTCTCTCGATGCCGTACAAATACCAGTTTCTTTAAATTCTTTATTAAGCGCAACAAACTTTTTAGGGCAAGAACTTCCTGGTCTTCCTTTAGTAATTAAAACCTCCTTTTCGGCATCTTTAGTATTATCTTTTAGGTTATTAAAAGGCACGCCTAAAGGAGAGATATCACTTAAATACAAATCTTTTTCTTCAGCTTTCGCTAATTTGCTCAACGTTTTTTCATCAACTGTTGTCGCCTCTGGCACTAATAAAAAAGGTGACCCCCAACCTATAGAATCTAAATTATAATGGTCTAACAAAAACTCATGTTCCTCTTCTGTTCCCACACCACCTTGAGCCGAAATTTGTAATTGCAGCGGTGCTTTTGGAACAACACGTTCTTGATTTTGCAATTCCTGATTTAGTAACTCTTGAATAGCTGTTTTTAATTCGTCACGCTTTTCTTTAAACTCAGCCAAAACTGGTCCTAAAAGGTAGCCGTCTGTAGCAAAGGCATGCCCTCCACAATTAAGTCCAGATTCAATTCTATATTCAGAAACCCAAAGTCCTTTTTTAGCTAAAAATTTTCCTTGAATTAATGCCGATCGATAATCGCTAACCTTTAAAATAATTTTCTTTTTCAATAGGCCGTTTTCGTCCGGAAAAAAGTCTTTAAACTGAGACATATAACTATACAACCTTGGGTTCATTCCAGCCGAAAGTATAACTGAAGAACTAAGTTTACTCTTAGCAAAACCTCTTAAAGCGGCGTGAGCATCATTATACTCTGTGGGAAGTTTTTCGTTATTTTTATAATTGTCTTTATCAACTTTGGTCATGATATTTACATCAATACTCCCCATTGATAAATTATGAGTTGCCCAGTTTCTAATTTCAGAAAAATCAAACCCTTTAGAAGTCATTTTTTTAAACTCGTATTTTATTTTAGAATTATTAGGAAGCATATTAATATAAGCTAGAAACTCATCACTTTTTTCAACTGTAATTTGCTTTAGACTTTCAAACTTTTGGTCTGCTAAATCGCTTATTAAATTTAAATAAGAGGTAATTCTTTTCGCTCTAAAATCATCTATTTTATCGGTGATTTCGTTATAAGGTATTTTGAATTTTTCGCTATACATTTTTCTTAATTTCTCTAGTAGAATATCATCAACTAAAGAAATTACAGAATCTATCCCATATTGTGCAACTTTCAAAGGCGTATCAATTGTAAAGCCAATTCCCATTACAGGAATGTGAAACGAATGTGTTTTTTTCATAGGTATTATTTTAATCTGCAAAGATATTAAGTACAAAAAGCATAGAACATGATTTATGTCATACTCTGGGTAATTAATTGAAATCAGCATTTCACTATTGAAAACATTACAAACATACATGGATAGTGTCCGTTTTTTTTAATTATTCTTAATAAGAATTCATCAAACAACTAAAATTGATAAAACTGAAGTGCAAATACTTTCGTTAATAATAGCTTTAGTATTTTTATGGCTAATTTTACTAAAGCTGAATTATGTCTGTAGAGCCAAAAATAACTCGATTTAAACAAAGTGTTTTATCAAAATATCAAATATACAACAGTATATTCATGACATTGCCTTTTGATGCTGTTACCAAAACAGGTGTGTTATTACCTTTATTTCATGAAACCTGTAAAAAAGGTTTTGCACAAGGCGATAACCCAACAACTATAGTTGATACGTTTTTTAAAAAATATCAAGGGCGTCGCACTAAGGAAAGTCAAATAAATTTATTGTTCAGATTCATTCAATACATCGAAAGACAAGTGGTTTTATTTGATGCTATTGAAGATGCTGCTTTCCCCATTGTTAATAATATGGAAGGTATTGGTACTTTAAGAAACCTTAAAGAATCGGCAGTCTCAGAAAATAAACTTGAAGAATTAAAAAAATATCTTGACGAGTTTAAAGTGCGCATTGTTTTAACAGCGCATCCAACGCAATTTTATCCAGGTTCTGTTTTAGGTATTATTACAGATTTAACCGAAGCCATTAAGGAAAATAACCTAAACGAAATAAATAATTTATTTGGTCAATTAGGTAAAACACCTTTCTTTAAGAGAGAAAAACCAACACCTTATGATGAGGCTAAAAGTTTAATTTGGTATTTGGAAAATGTTTTTTACACCTCTTTCGGAGAGATTTATAACTACATCCAACAAAATATTTATGACGATGGAAAAAAACACAACGAAATAATTAACATTGGTTTTTGGCCAGGTGGCGACCGTGACGGAAACCCATTTGTTAAACCAGATACCACATTAAAAGTTGCTAAAAAACTCAAGCAAGCTATTCTAAAAAAATATTATACAGACCTTAAAAATTTAAGGCGCAAATTAACCTTTAAAGGTGTTGAAGAACGTATAATAAGACTTGAAACCATCATATATGACTATAGTTTAAACCCTTATGCCGAAGATACTATTTCGTCAAGAGAACTATTAAAAGAATTATTAAGTATTAGAGATATTGTTGTTGAACAGCATCAATCGTTATACGTAAGCGAAATAAATAATTTAATAAACAGAATCCATCTTTTTGGGTACAACTTTGCAACCTTAGATATAAGACAAGATAGTAGAATTCATCATTCGGTTTTCACAACTGCTATCGACCATCTAATTAATACAGGAAGTTCTTCTTTTCCTAAAAATTATCATGATTTATCGGAAACTGAACAAATTGAAATTTTATCAAAAGCAGATGATGATATTACCGATTTAGATATTTTTGAAGACGAGATGGTTTACAACACATTAAAAACGATTCAATCGATAAAAGTCATTCAAAAAAACAATGGCGAACAAGGTGCAAACCGCTACATTATTAGTAATAATCAAACCGCTTTAAATGTTATGCAACTTTTTGCTATGCTAAAAATAGTTGGCTTTAAAGATGATTTAACGGTTGATGTGGTTCCGCTTTTTGAGACGATTACTGATTTAGAAAATGCGCCTGCAGTTATGGAGCAATTATACACCAATGCAGCCTACAAAGCCCATTTAGATAAACGCGGAAACAAGCAAACCATTATGCTAGGCTTTTCTGATGGCACAAAAGATGGTGGCTATTTAATGGCAAACTGGGGTATTTATAAAGCGAAAGAATTACTTACTGAAATGTCTAGAAAATACGATATTACCGCTATTTTCTTTGATGGCCGTGGCGGACCACCAGCGCGTGGAGGTGGTAAAACACATCAATTTTATGCGTCATTAGGCCCAACAATTGAGGATAAAGAAGTACAATTAACTATACAAGGACAAACTATTAGTTCTAATTTCGGAACGTTAGATTCTTCACAATATAACTTAGAGCAATTAATAACTTCAGGGCTTTTTAACCGTTTTGGGAAAAACAAATTAGCCATGTCTCCCGATGATAAATTGGTGATGGCTGATTTAGCTGAAACAAGTTACGAAGCTTACAAGAATTTTAAAAGTCACCCCATGTTTATTCCCTATTTGGAACGCATGAGTACTTTAAAATATTATGCAAAAACCAATATTGGAAGTAGACCTTCAAAACGCGGTAATTCAGATAAATTAGTGTTTTCAGATTTAAGAGCTATTCCTTTTGTTGGCTCTTGGAGTCAATTAAAACAAAATGTTCCTGGATTCTTTGGTGTAGGAACAGCTTTAAAAAAGTATGAAGATAAAGGTGAATTTAAAAAAGTAGAGCAACTCTATAAAAACTCTAAATTCTTTAAAACACTGTTGGAAAATAGTATGATGTCTTTAACAAAATCATTTTTCGATTTAACGAAATATATGTCTGATGATGAAGAGTTTGGTGCTTTTTGGAATATTATTTATGCTGAATACATAACCACAAAAAGCTTACTTTTAAAGCTTACAGGCTACAAAGAACTTATGGAAAATGAACCCTCAGGGAAAGCCTCTATTGAAGTACGAGAATCTATTGTTTTACCTTTACTTACCATACAGCAATATGCTTTAAAGAAAATTCAAGAATTAGAAAAAGCAGACGTAAAAGACGAAGCACAATTACAGATTTTCGAAAAAATTGTAACCCGTTCATTATTCGGTAATATTAATGCGAGTAGAAATTCAGCCTAGGTTTTATATTGGGTTTTTATGTAGATAATTTGTTATCTTCATAAACTATTTATATAAAAACCTAATTATGAAAAACTACTTTTTTACAATGCTTTTTGCGTGTTTAGCTGCGCAATTATTTGGGCAAGTTTCCATTTCAAAAGAAACGCAATCATATATTTCACACAACAAAGGGAAGTACATTTTGCAAAATCTTACCATTGTTGATGGCACTGGAAATCAACCAAAATACAACCAAGATATAATTATAAATGGCGAAATTATTGAAGCCATTGGCGAAGATTTACCAATTCCAGAGAATACTGAAGTTATTAACATGGAAGGTAAAAGTGCTATTCCCGGAATGGTTATGTTGCATGAACATCTTTTTTATCCAAAAGCCACACCAGGTAATAGTTTTGGGGTGAACCAAATGAGTTACTCGTTTCCAAAACTATATTTAGCAGGAGGTATTACTACCATGCGAACAGCTGGAAGTATTATGCCACAGGCAGATATTAATATTAAAAAAGCAATACTAGAAGGTAAAATTCCAGGCCCTAAAATGGATGTAACTAGTCCGCACCTTGATAGAGAAGGCACTGGTATTTTAGAATTAGGCCCGTTTACATCAACTGAACAAGCCGTAAAAATGGTTGATTTTTATATAGAAATGGGAGCAACCTCAATAAAAGTGTATAATTTTATAAGTAAAGCAGACTTAAAGGCCATAGTAGATGCAGCTCACAAAAAGGGCGTAAAAGTAACAGGCCATTTATGTTCTATAACTTACAAGGAAGCTGCAGATATTGGTATTGATAATTTAGAACATGGCTTTTTTGCCAGTAGTGATTTTATTGCCGATAAGGAACCTGATGCTTGCGAACCTTTCAATCAGCACAAATCTTTGTTACAGCTTCCCGTAGATTCAAAAGAAATGGCTAGTCTAATTGGTCATTTGGTTAAGAAAAAAGTAGCCTTAACTTCTACAATAAATGTTTTTGAACCCTACACAAATAGGGAAGTTGTTCCTGGTGGCGGTATTGATGCTTTATACACTGAAGCTAAAGAGAAAGTTTACGATAGATGGGCAAGAAAACAAGGTAAGGACTCGCTAGATTATGTGCTTTTTAACAAATCAAAAGTATGGGAAAAGGCATTTCATGATGCTGGTGGCTTATTGGTAGCAGGAACAGACCCCACTTATGATGGTAGAATTATAGCAGGATATGCCAATATGCGTTTATTAGAATTATTTGTTGAAATGGGTTTTACTATTCCTGAAGCAGTAAAAATATGTACGCTGAATGGTGCAAAATATTTAGAACAAGACACTGCTATTGGGACTTTAGAGCCATCAAAAATAGCAGATTTTATCATTCTAAATGATGATATTAGTAAAGCTATAAAAGCTATTAGAAGTATTGAAACAACATTCAAAAACGGTATTGGTTACGACTCTAAAAAGCTTTTTAAAGCCACCGAAGGATTGGTTGGAATTAGGTAAATACTCAAACAAGTTAAAATTAAAAGGGCGCTTTACATAAAGTAAAACACCCTTTAACATTAACTAAGCTAATTGTTTATATATTAATGTTCATTTAATCTAAAATCTGGGTAGGCATCCATACCATGCTCATGCATATCTAAGCCTTCTAATTCTTCTTTTTCTGATACTCTAATTCCCATTGTTTTCTTCAATACAAAGAATATTATGAAAGAAGACACAACACATATTGCAGCATAACAAAGCACACCTATTAATTGCGCATAAAGTGTATGCTCTGGGTTTGTTGAGAAAATACCAACCGCTAAAGTTCCCCAAATACCACAAGCTAAATGCACAGCAATGGCACCTACTGGGTCATCTAATTTTATTTTATCAATAAATGCAACTGCAAAAACAATAAGTATTCCTCCTATTGCGCCAATTAAAATAGCACTCTCAGGAGTCATTACATCTGCTCCAGCAGTAATACTTACTAATCCACCTAAGATACCATTTAAAAACATGGTTAAATCAAGGTTTTTATACATTATTGTAGAAGTGATCATCGCTACTACACCACCTGCAGCTGCTGCTAAACAGGTTGTTACTAAGGTTAATGACGTTAATTCTGGATCTGCTGAAAGTACAGAACCTCCATTAAACCCAAACCACCCTAACCAAAGGATTAATACACCTGCGGTTGCTAATGGAATGTTATGACCTGGTATAGCCTGAGGTTTTCCGTTTTTAAATTTCCCAATTCTAGAACCTAGTAACCAAACAGCTACTAAAGCAGCCCAACCACCAACTGAGTGTACTAAGGTAGAACCTGCAAAATCGTAGAACCCTAATTTATCTAAAAATCCACCACCCCATTTCCATGAGCCAGCAATTGGATAAATTATTCCTACATATATGATTACAAAAATCATAAACGCCCCTATTTTCATACGTTCAGCTACAGCTCCAGATACAATAGTTGCGGCAGTTGCTGCAAACATGGCTTGAAACAAAAAGTCTGTCCACCAAGTGTAACCACCATCAGCATACTCTGGCGTCATTCCATTTTCAGGTGGTGCAATACCAAATCCTGCAAAATCAATAACTCCCATGGAGTCTTCAGCAAAACCAGGATACATTAAGTTAAACCCAACTAAGTAATATAGCAGAAGACCTACAGTAATAATAAAAATGTTTTTGAATAATATGTTTATCGTGTTTTTTTGTCTAGTTAATCCAATTTCCAAAAATGCAAAACCTGTGTGCATAAAGAAAACCAGTGCTGTACAGATCATCATCCATACATTATTTGTTGTTAGTAATTCCATAATATATTTTTATTGTTTGATGATTATTATTTTAAAGTGCTTCCCCCTTTTTCTCCTGTTCGTATTCTGTAACATTCTTTAATGTCAGACACAAAGATTTTTCCATCTCCAACTTCACCTGTAGCGGCAGAATTAACTATGGCTTTAATAGTTACTTCTTCAAAATCATCGTTTACTACAATAGAAAGGTATCTACGTTGTATATCGCTCGTACTATATGATACGCCTCTGTATACATGTCCTTCTTTTTCATTCCCTAAACCGGTAACATCCCAGTAAGAGAAAAAATTTACCCCAACTTCGTGCAATGCATCTCTAA
The DNA here is from genome assembly GCA_049791475.1 of Flavobacteriaceae bacterium. Classification (GTDB taxonomy): domain Bacteria; phylum Bacteroidota; class Bacteroidia; order Flavobacteriales; family Flavobacteriaceae; genus CAXBID01. The sequence continues at coordinate 12,739 of JBAQZZ010000202.1, forward strand.
CCACACTATATTTGGATTTCCTAATAATTGCTTCAATTTTTTTCATATTATATTGTGTTTATTAATTAGACTAAAAAGCATTACTAGAAATTAGCAATGCTTTTTTATTTTTTTTAGAATGAATAGATGGCGGCTA
>JBAQZZ010000203.1:0-9620 GCA_049791475.1 Flavobacteriaceae bacterium
GATTTAGTGTACAATTAGGTGAGCAGTTGAAATAATTCCTATTCATTTTCTGGTGTTTATGATACATGGCAGAGTATTGATTTAATCCTGCCACCCCGACGAACCTAGTTTCAGGTTTATACAAAACACTGTTAATCGCATGATTTTCAGTGTTTTTTGTTTTATATGATATCATTTGAATTCAAATAAAACCAAATAAAAGGTGTGCAATTAGACGCATTTTTTCTGCCATGTTATTTTTTTGTTGGATAGCAATAATTTTAAAAAGAATCATTATCCTCTTTTAAAAAATTTGGAGCTAAAAAATTAATTTTATCTAGTGTTTTATTCGCCTCACTTTCATTTCCATTATCTTTAAGTTGTAAATACCTAAAATACAATAACCCGACTTCAACATATTTTAATTCATTTGGTGGTAATTCAGATAAATAAGGATCCTTAGTAGCTGGGAGATTTTTATTTAACATCTTAAAAAGATCAAATAGCTTCTCTTTAATAATGTATGAGTTTTTACCAGAGTTTGCCTGTTGCGATAAAATAGGTGCTTTAAATTCGATTGACCTATAGTTATCATTATTCACACCAACGTTGCTTAGATTGTTTTTTATTGCATTGAAGTTTCCTAAATAAAAGAGGCCAGCCATGTGGTCATTTGAATTGTCGGATTCGCTTTTAGAAGAACCAATAACATTTTCAATATTTCTTTTAACGATCTCCTCATTTAATTTAGACCCTTTTTCTTGACCTATTAAAACAATACTTGAGCGCGAGCTGGAAAAGTCGCCACGCCAAAAGGTTACCTCAGGAAAAACTGAGGCAAATGTTTTAGTGATAATTTCAAAACTCTCTGGTGTTAGTTGGTATAATGGAAGCCATTGTGCAAACACGCCTCCCTTTTTTAGGTGTTTCTTTGCTTGGTTAAAATGTTCAACAGTGTAAAGACTACCTGTTCCAGCATGCCAAGGCGTAAAAAGGTCTCCTACAATAACATCAAAGTTTTCGGTAGAGCCTAGTAAAAAATTACGAGCATCGTCGGCAATAATTTCAACGCGCTTATCATTAAAAAGATTATTAACCCATGGAGAAAAATATTGTTTGGCGGCCGGAATGACGTTAGAAACCAATTCGACAACTACAACACGTTCTACATCATGGCTTAAAGATGCTCCAGCAGTAATTCCCGTTCCCATTCCTAAAAACAAAGCCTTTTTTGGTTTTGGATGAATTAACAGAGGGATATGACCCTGCATTTGTTCAACTAGAATAGAGCGAGAATCTCCAAGAACATAAAAATTATCTAGTCGCATCTGTATATTTTTATCAGATTCTACTATTGAAACAACACCATCACTAGATTGCCACATCTTTAAAATTTTATCTCCTTTTAGTAATTTTACAGTTGGTGGATTCGTAATAAAGACTAAACCAATAATTGCTATTATTGGTAACAATAACCATTTTTTTATGACCTTAATATTAAATGTAAAATAAATATATAGCGCCAAACAGCCATATAAAATGGCAATAATTTTAATTGTCATCCAAATACCTATGGCATCAAGTAAAATAAATCCAGCTAATATGGGCCCAATAGTACTTCCTATTGAGTTGAATAAGACTAGTCTACCTACAAATTTACCAGGAGATTGATTTACAACGGACGATGCTTTCAATAAAAAAGGGAAAATAGCACCAAATATTACAGTTGGTAAAAATACAACGAGAAAACTTAACTTAAATACAGCGATAAGATACGCAGACCATGATGCACTTGGAGCAAGATACCCTAAGCCATCTGTTAACGTATTGAATACATAAGGTGAAAAACCCACTGCGATAGCTCCTAAAGATAGAAGTATTAATAATACATATTTAGGGTGACGTGATACTTTTACTAACTTGTGCGAAAGAATGCCTCCAATTCCTAAGGAAAAAAGGAATACTACTAAAATTGCAGAAAAAGAATATATAGAATTTTGTAAAACCTGAGCGAACATTTTTGTCCAAATGGTTTCGATTGATAAAGCCAATAAGCCTGAGGAAAATGCTAATATTTTTAACTCTAAATAATTAATATTATCTAATTTGGTTATAGTTTTAGAAACTTTATAATCTTTTTTAATTACAGATGTTTCTTTATTGGTTACAAATAGCCTATCCATTAAGATTGCTGACAAACCAATACTCGCCACTAAAACTATGGTAAAATAATAAGTGGCATCCACACCATATTTAGATAGTAGAAAAAAACCAGCCAATAAAGCTCCAATTGATGCGCCTAAAGTATTTACCGCATATAAAATAGTACCTCTATTTGCAAGTTGACGTTTCTCTTTTCCAATAAATTGCGCTAAAACTGGAAATGTCCCTCCCATGAGTACTGTTGGAAAAAGTAGGAGTATAATACTAAAAACAAATTTTAATACAGTAAGTAAACTTTGTTTACCATTGGTAAGTGAAACTAAAGAAGCATAGTGTGTTTCATAAAATTCAATCCCTGGAATTAATAATAGTGCTGTTAAGGCTATTCCAATTTCCATAAGGCCATATGCAAACAGTGGTCGTTTAAACTGAGCCGAAGCATTTCCTAGAAACCAACCTCCAATGGCTAATCCTAGAAAAAAAGCGGCTAATGTGGCTGCTGTAGCGTAAGCTGCATTTCCAAAAATTAAGCCTAAACGGTACATCCAAACTACTTGCAATATTAATCCTGAAGCTCCCGATAAAAAAAATAAAAATGATAAAACAGAAAAACGTGAAGAACTTATTGGTTTTGAACTATGAAGCTGATTAGGCATAAACTATAATTATATTTGGTGATGCAATTTATAAAATTAAATGAAGATTGAAATAAAAAAGAGGCTCTTTTAAGAGCCTCTTTTGTTGACTAAAACAATAAATTAAACTCTTACTACAAAGAGTTATAAACATTCAACGTAGTTTGGATTATTAGCTTCAGATTGAGGGACTGGAAACGTTAGATTAGAATCATAACTACCACCTTTAAAATAATCTCCCCACGGGAACACATCTGAAGCTTGCATACCATAAACATCTACAAGACGTCTTAAATCGCCATGTCTTTTACCAGTACTGTACAGCCATAAAGCACGCTCTTCCATATGTGCTAGCATAAGTGCATCACCTGTTAAACCAGAAAAATCTAAATCAGGTGCAAGACCAATAGTCTCTCTAAGCAAATTATGAATAGTATGAGTGCCAATACCACTATCCGAATCTGCTTCAGCTTCAGCCTCAATTAAACGGGCTTCAATTCCTGAAGCCAGAGCAACAGAAGCATTAGTATCTGTAAATTTTAATTGATTATAATACAAAGTAATATCATCTTGTCCATTGGCAGTACCACCATCATAAGGAACACGAGGATCACCAGCATCAGCAATATCACGGTATGGTATACCAACTTTATTACCTCCCTTTTCATTAGCTATAGAAAACTGACGTCTAAGGGTAGTCATGATATATATGCCATTTTCCTGTCTTGTACTATTGTCTGAATGCTCAATGTTGTAAACAAAATCTGTTGGAACTAATGCTACTTCATTTGCAGCATCTGCAATTTGACCTAAGCCTAGTAAAGCACGAGCTTTTCCTACTCGAGCCAAATTAGCTAAATCAGAGTTTCCACTACTACTGGAAGCTGCTTGTTCAAACCAAGTAATCGCCGCATTAAACATTTGGGTTTGTGTTAATGGTTCACCATAAATAATATCGCCTCCACCGGCAGGCACTTTACTAAATGGAACACCACCACAAAAGGTTTCAGCAAAAATAACATACACATAGCCTACGATACTTTGCATTTCACTTTCTACTTCGGGAACACCACCAAAGCCTTGAGCTAAGTCTATAGTAGCTTCTGCTCCTGCACGTGCTCTATGAATATTTGAATAAATTGCATCCATTGTACTATTGGTATTTAGAAGAATCCTGGTATCCGCTTCACGACGGGTTGGGAATGTACCTGAATAAATATACTCATCAGACATAAGTCCGCTCATTACCGTTAATCCAACTGTTCCACCGTGTCCTGCACCAGAACCACTTAAGGCTACTGAAAGATCTCCTAAAGACCCAGCTTTAAGTGTTTGAATACCAGCCTCACTGTTTAAAGATTCTGGAGTAACAATATCTGGATCGGTAACATCAACTATAGAATCGCATGATACCACTCCAAGAGTTAGAAGAATAGAAAGGCTGGCTAAAATTAACCACCTATGACTTCCAAATTGCTTTGTATTTTTTATTAAATTTTTCATAATTAAATATTTCGTTTTAATAATTAGCTGTTAAAATGAGAGGTTTAAACGAACTTTCCATGAACGTGTTGGTGGCTGGCTAAGAAATTCCTCAGTTGCGAAATTAGATTGACCGGTTGAACTAATTTCAGGATCCAGTCCAGAATAATCAGTCCATATACCTAAATTTTGACCAGATAGAGTAAGACTCACTCGCGAAAACCCAATATTACTCACAAATTTTTGAGGTGCATTGTACGTAAGCGATATTTCCCTTAATCTCCAAAATGATGCATCTTCAATATATCCTGCATTAGTATTAAAGAATTTAGAAGCAACAGCTCTTGCCTGTCCTGCTAGAGATGCATTAGGGTCGTTTAATTCTTGATTGTTACTATTACCATTTCTCCATGCCCCAGTATTGTTGTAAAGTTTTTGACCACCTTTATAATTCAATAATCCCCTAAAAACCAGTGCATTGTTAAATAACCCTACGGTTGGAGTAAATGAAATATCAGTAGTAGCAAATGGCGTTCCTAAATAAACAGTTTCTCCTACTTGAACTTCGCTTTGGCTTATAAAACCATCTCCATTCGCATCGCTAAAGGTATATTCTTTATCCCAGTAACCACCTAATGGATATCCTTCAGTATGTCTTTGAACACCATTAAAGATAACAGGTTCAATGCCTTCACCTAATTTAGTAAGTTCAGTATCAATAAAAGAGGTAACTATACCTAAGTCGAAATAGAATTTTTCAGTTTCAACGATACTTGCATTTAAAGAAATTTCGACACCTGAATTTTTAACAGAACCTAAATTTTCAAAACGACCAGCACCAACACCTAGTGAAGGAGGTAGTGTTCTAAAAATTAATGCGTCTTCTGTTTGCTTGTTAAAGTACGTTAGATCTAGACTAATTCTATTCGAGAATAACTTTACATCTGCACCAAATTCCAATTCTTTTGAAAGCTCTGGTTTAAGCCCCGCATTTCCTACACCACCAATGGTAACGCCTGTAACACTAGCCCCATTAACGGTTGCAGCAATTGGATTAAAAAAGCGTAAGGCATCATTTGTGCCAGGTTGTACACCAGAAGCACCCCATGCCGCTCTTAATCTTAATGAATTCATCCAATTTTTATCATTTGGATTAAAGAAATCTTCATTGGAAATTAACCAAGACGCACTTACTTTAGGATAATAAACTGATTTGAAAGAAGATCCAAAAGAACTGCCTCTATCGGTTCGAACTGCACCAGTCACAAAAAGTTTTTCATTAAATCCTATCTGTTCTTCTATAAAAGCCCCAATGGTACGTTGCTCTATAGTTTGTTCGCTACTAGTAGTTGTTGCAGCACCAGCAATTGAATTGCTACCGGCAACAAGTTGAAAACCTGATGTTAAAGTACCTTGAGTAAGTTTTTGTAAATATTGAAGACCTACTGATGTACGTGATGTAATGTTTTCAGAAAAATTTGTGCTATAAGAACCCACGGCATCAAATGTATAAACAAAGTCGTTAAACCTGTTTGAAAAACGAGCACCTTCATCATAATTTAGAAATGCTGGTGCCTCTCCAGTAGGGAAGAATTGAGTATCCCATCGTGATGTAAAATCAAGACCTCCAAACACCCGAACATTTATTTTTTCTGATGGTTTCCAGATGGTTTCCAATCCAGTAGTAAAACGATTTACTAATTGTCTTGTATCTATTGTAAAAAGTTCTGCAGGTGTAAATTCGCCCCAACCATCATTGACATCAATCGAAGATGTACCATTAAGACCTTGACTCATTAAACCAAGTGCAAAATTATCGTTTAATGGTAATTCCAAATCACTATTTGTATAACTTGTGGTTAAACTCATCTTTAGTTCATCTGTGATTTGTGCTCCAAAATTTCCTCTGAAATTGGTTTTTTTAATATTACTTACTGGTACGACTCCCTCACTATCGCTCATGCTTCCAGATAAGAAATAGGTAAGCGCTTCACTACCACCTGATACACTTAAACCAGCACCAACAGATACGCCAGTACGGAAAGGTGATGTACGAGAATCGTTAAGTGGTTGAAAAGAGTTGACTACACTAGGTACAAAAGTTCCGTCTGCAGCTTCAAAATTAAAACCTGGGTTTCCAGCAGCATCTAGTGCCTGATAATTTTTAGGATAGGTAACGACATCCTCTACGAAACCGGTTTCCATAAATGCAGACCATCTTGGGTCACCAGCACCACCTTTTTTTGTTGTAATTAAAATCACACCATTTGCAGCAATAGAACCATAAAGTGTTGCAGCCGAAGGGCCTTTTACAACTTCAATGGACTCAATATCTTCTGGATTAATATCGTCTAGTCTTGACGGAGATTGTCCTCCTGTCTCGAACGATATAGAGTTAGATTCGTTGTTAATTAAAACACCATCAACATATATTACGGGTTCATTAGATAATGAAGCACTATTAGAACCTCTAATCCTGATTCTCGATCCCATACCAACAGATCCTCCACTAGCACCAATAGATACACCGGCAGCTTGACCTTGAAGAATGTCAAAAACGTTATTAACAGGTCGTTCTTTAACATCGTCAGAAACTTTTAAGTTCGCTATTGAATTACCCATCTCAACTCTTTTACGAGCACCAGTTGCTGTAATAATAATTTCGTCAAGAGATTGGTCATCTTCAATCATTCTAACATTTACAGTCGTATTTTGCCCTACTGTTTTGCGAACGGTTTTCATACCTATATAGGTAAACACCAACACAGCCTGATCTGAATCTACTTTAATACTGTAATTACCATCAAAATCTGTTATTGCTCCTGTATTCGTGCCTTCTATAGCAATATTTACACCCAATAACGGTTGGTTGTTGATATCTGAAACATTTCCGGTAACCGTTTGTTGGATTAGTTCTAACTCTTTAATAGGAGTAACATTGACCTGTTTTTTTAGGGGGTCGATTTTTAATATAATTTGTTTTTTAAATACTTCAAAAGCTACGTTTGAATTTGAAAACATTTGATTTAAAATAGAGGATATGCGTTCGCGATCTGCTATAACCGTAATTTTCTTTTTATAGTCAATTTCATTGTCATTGAACATAAATTTAAAATCACTTAGCGATTCTATTTTGTACAAAACGCTTTCAATAGTGGCATTCTCCATGTGTAATGAAATCTTGGTTTTTTGGGCATAAGATTCATTTGCATAAAGATTGAGAAAAGAAACTATTAGAAATAATGTAGTGAGCTTCATTTTTAAATCGAATTTTATTTGAAAAGAGCTTAAACTCCTTTGCTTAAATAGATTTTTCATATTTTTGTAATGAATTAATTGGTTAATATTATTAATCATGTTTTAAATCGGAAGATGTTGCAGCATTTTCCGGTTTTTTTATCCTTCAAAGTTAGAAGGAATAGTCTTTTTTTTGGATTTTGTTTTAGTTTTATAGAGTTTTTTTTATACCATATTTTATATTGTTTTTAGTTAATAATTATTTGATTGTTAATTAAAGAGTAATTAATATTATAGTTTTTTTGAAATGTTTCCATGACTTGTTCTATGGTTTCTATATCAAAACTAGCAGTAAAAAATTCCTCATCTAATTTTTTATTGTTGTTCATAATAGTTACATCATAATGTCTCTCTAGTTTTCTTGTTATATTTTTAAATGGTAAATGTCTAAATAAGATTCTTCCTTCTATCCAAGCGGTATGTGTTTCTAAATCGGCTTCTTCAATTGAAATTTCTTTATTATGTTTATTCCATGATGCTAAATACCCTGGTTTTAATAATGATGCTGTTTCTTTGTTGTAATCCGTATTGTTATCAAAAACACTAACCGAACCTTCAACCAATACTGTAGTGACTTTATCGTTTTCAGGATAGGAGGATGCATTAAACTTGGTGCCAAATACTCTAACACCAACATTATTCATATTAACTATAAAAGGTTGGTTGGCATCTTTTGTTACATCAAAAAAGGCTTCTCCATTTAAATATACTTGTCGTTTTTTTCCCTCTAGAAATTTAATTGGATATTTTAAAGATGTGCCTGCATTTAAATAAATATGAGTGCCATCGGATAGTTTTAATTCAAACCTTTTTCCATAAGGTACTGTTAATGTATTATAAACCAATGTTTCCACAGTAGGTTTATCGTCATATATTAATTGATTTCCTTTTTGAGAGCCTATAATTTTACCATCTTTATTTACCACTTTTTCTGTACCATCTTCAGAAAGTACTTTTATGTTGCCGTCTTCCAATTGTAAAATTATCTCATTTTTATTGATAGTTGTAACATCAATTTTATTTGAAGATTTAATATTGTTATTAACAACATAGCCAATACTAACAAATAGAATTGCTATTGCTGCATATTTAAAAAACGTCTTGATTTTAAATTTATTTAAAATAGTTTTGTCTTTTTTTATTTTATCTAGCAGCATTTTTTCTGCTTTTTTTGTATTGTATTGGGACATATTGTTGCGAATTGCGAAATCTATCTTAGAACTGGAAATGAATAAGTCTTCAGCACCTTGTTTTTCCAGCCATAGCATTAAATCATCCAGCTCGGTTTCAGATATGGAATCCGTAAAATATTTTGCCAGTAGTTTTTTGACTTTGGTGCTTTTCATTATTATATATTACGAAGCCCATTTGCAAAACCCTAACATATTTACTTTTTTTTTAGTAATATTGTTACATTAATTGATTAAGTACTTGATAATTCGTAAGAAATGCACGATAGTTTTAAAGAAAACGCCAATTTAATATGGCACCTAAAAAAAGGAAATGAAGATGCTTTTTCTTTTTTGGTGAAAAATTTTAATCATCAATTGTGTGTGTATGCAAGTAGTTTAGTGAATAACCAATCTCTTGCCGAAGACATTGTACAGAATGTTTACATAAAGACTTGGGAAAAACGCAAGCTATTAAGTGAAAATTTTTCGATTAAAAGTTTTTTATATAAGTCTGTTTATAATGAGTATATAGACCAATATAGAAAAAACAGATCTGTAACCTTACTGGAAAAAAAGTATATAGAAGCCCTTGATACTATAGTTGAAGAGGATTATAGTGTGTTGGAAAAACTTTATCTTTTAGTTCAAAAAGAAATTCAAAATTTACCACCAAAATGTAAAAACACTTTCTTGTTAAGTAAGCGAGAAGGCTTAAGTAATGCTGAAATTTCGGAATACCTTAACATCTCTACCAAAACAGTTGAAGCGCATATAACAAAGGCATTTTGTCTTATTCGTGAACGCGTAAATCTCAATCCTAATATGAATACTTTTCTTTTCTTGTTATTTGATAAAAAAATTATTGAATAGCACATTGGATAAGTATTTCTAT
>JBAQZZ010000204.1:0-4317 GCA_049791475.1 Flavobacteriaceae bacterium
TGTTACAAATGTTATACTATTTGAAACATATGTATAACATATTGACAAATAAAAAAAGGAATTTTGAGAACTATAAAAAAACATCTCATCATGAAAAGTCTTTTATTAATTACAATTTTAATAATGCTAATTACATTACCACTATCGTCGCAATCCATAGAAAAATTTAGTATCGATTCTGGTGGTGCATCAACCACAGTAAATGACATTCAAATAGTATATACTATCGGAGAAGTTGTTGTACGCGAAATAAGCACACCAACAGTTTTGGTTTCCGAAGGGTTTATAAATCCTAGTACCAATTCTGCCTTAAGCATAGAGGATAATCCATTCTCACAATTTAATATTGCCATATACCCAAACCCAACGCAGCAATACATTAATATTTCTACTAATTTAATACTCACTAAAATAGAATTATATGATGTTTTAGGGAAACAAATTTTTCAATCTAAATTAGTTGACAATCCTATTAATGTATCAACTTTTGAAGTAGGTGTCTATTTTTTAAGGCTCTACAAAAATGACCAATCTATAGTTAAACGCGTTATTATTGAGTAAATTACAGGCTATTATATGAGATAATTAAAAAGCTTTCAATAACTTTACTAGACTGGCGACTTTAAATACAATTCATATTTCTTTTACGCTTGTTATTAAAAAGTGGTCGGTTTTTATTCTCTCTATTAATCGTAATGTAAATCTAGGACATGTTCCAAAGAGCTATAATTTTTTTCTTCATATTTAATTTAGCACTTGTATATGCTCAACAAAGTGACGATGCAAAGGATTTTAAATTTAATGACATAAAAAATGTACTAGCTGATGAATGGGTTTCTGATATTATTCAAGACCAAGAAGGTTTTATTTGGACTGCTACGCAAGATGGACTTTATAAATATAATGGTAAAAACTTTAAAGCATACAGATATAACCCATTAGAAAAAAACAGTTTACCTGGTAACTGGGTTACAGTCATAAAACAAGATCAAGATGGTATTTTTTGGATTGGCACTTATGGAGCTGGTTTAGTACAATTTGATGAGAAAAAAAAATCTTTCAAAAAAGTACAAATAAATCCTAAAAACTCTAATCTAAACTCTAGTATCATTTATGACATATTTATCAGTGCCTCGTCAGTAGTTTGGTTGGTTACAGAAGACGGTCTCTATAGAGGATCACAAGCTAACTCTAATTTTGTTGCTTTAAATAAAACCTCCACTTATGGAAAAATTTTAGAACTAGAAAACGGTACAGAACTCGTCTCGATTGATAATTCACTATTTAGGTATAATACCGAGAAAAAACGTTTAGAGCCTCAATTACAAAATATTGTAGTTGATGAAGTAGAAAGTATCGGTAATAACGAAATAATTTATAAATCTGGTAGAGAGCTATATCATTACGATTTTATCAATAGACCAAAAAAAATTAAGCTACCAAATAACGATGAGGTTATGTATATATCTAACATTAAAGACAATGTATGCATTGTGGTAGGAGATTCTGCAAATTATGTTTTAAATACAAAAACTAAAGACTTAAAATCTTATGATTATGATTTAGGAAAGTTTAAAAAATTAGGAATTAGAAAACTTTTTATAGACAAACAAAATCTTTTGTGGATTGCTACAACTAAAGGTTTGTTTAAAGAAAGTGTCTTAAGTAAAGTATTTACAGACCATTTAGATGTGCATGCTAGACGGATTTTCATCGATTCCATTAATATATATTTAGTTGGTAGACAGGGGTTTTTTAAAGCACCTAAATCTCGCCCTTCTAATTACCAACAATTTCTAAATGGCACTAGACTTATTTCAATGTGTAAAACAGAAAATGGTTTCTGGCTAGGTGATTGGACAGGAAACATCTATCATATTGATATGTTAAATAAAATCAAAACCATTGAGCTAAAAAAGGATACAATTGAAACCTCACGGATCTTTGGAATTGTTGAAGATTCAAATGGTTTTTTATGGATAAGTACATGGGACGGAATCTACGTTACTGACTCTAAAGGCAACGTTATAAATATTTATAAACTAGATGCCGTTGAAGACATTAAAATCATAAAATTACTCATCGATAAACAAGACAATCTATGGGCAATAACCGCTGGAGATGGATTGTACAAAATACCAAACATATCTAGAGTAGATAAGAATCAAAACCATATTGACTACAAAAAATATGTTCATATGAAAGCCGATTCAAATTCAATAAACTCAGATTTAGTAATGGACATTCATATGAGTCAAAATGAAACTATTTTGATTGGGTTAGATTTCGGTTTGAATATATATAGCCCAGAGAATGATAATTTTTATCCACTAATGGTCAATGGTGAAATTTTTGATAAAAAAGTAATGGCTATTGAATCAGACCCTAATAATCTTGTTTGGATTAGTACTATAAATAAAGGTCTTTATGTCTATAATAAGGAAGATGAAACACTCTTTAATCTAAAAGAAGAAGATGGCCTAATATCTAATGCATGTTTGTATACGTCTAGTGCTATTTATAAAGATGAACTTTATTTTGGTACTGACGAAGGGATACAAATTATTAATACCTCTAATTTTAAATATCCAAGTGTTAGTGTGGTTCCTCGCTTTTCTGAACTAGCTATTAAAGGGAATTCTTTAAAAACTATACAAGATTTCGAGGATTCAGAACAACCTATTGCGCTTAATTACGATCAGAATAGTTTTAATATAAGTTTAGAAATTCCAGATAACCGATTTCCTGAAAAGATTAATTATTATTATAAACTTAATGAACCTACAACTTTTTGGACTAAAGTTGAAGGTAATAAAATTAACTTCGATAACATAAATTATGGCGCGTATAATCTTTTAGTAAAAGCAGCTTATCAAGCAACGGACAAAGCACCAATTGCTACTTTAGCATTAAAAATAAAACCACCTTGGTACAAATCAATATTAGCCTATACTTTGCTTTTTCTGGGCTTAGCTCTAGCCCTTTTTTCTTTTTTCCAATTGCGTTACAAACAAAAATTAGCATCTAATAAGTTAAAAGTAGTTGAAGAAATAGATCGTTTAAAATCCAACTTATTTACAAATATCTCTCATGAGTTGCGTACACCTCTAACCTTAATATCGGGTCCAATAGAACATCAGTTATCTAAAGACTATTTAAAAACAGAAGATCGTGAAGCCTTAAGTATGGTTAAGCAAAATGCAGATAGACTTCTTAATCTTGTCAACCAAATGACAGATTTATCCTTAATAGATGCTGGTCAAATTAAATTAAAAATAGAACAAGGCAACTTAGGTATTATACTAAAACAGTTAGTGTCAGCATTTCAATATAAAGCAAATGAAAAAGAAATTAATATTGAATCTAACATCGCTGAATTAGATAGCTGTTGGTTCGATAAAGATATTATTGAAAAAATAGGCTCTAACCTACTTTCTAATGCGGTTAAATATTCACCTGAAAAATCTATAGTGTATTTTACTGTACAACAACAGAATGAAAAGTTACAGATCTCAGTTGTTAATCAAAACAATCAAATAAAATCAGATAAATTAGGGCAATTGTTTCAGCGATTTTATCAAGATAATAAAGCTTCAGAAGGCATTGGCGTTGGTTTGGCATTGGTTAAAGACTTAGTAGCGTTATCTAAAGGCACTATTTTGGCGAACACGCTTGAAGATGATAAAATACAGTTCAACATCACATTACCAATAGACAAAGATGCTTTTGAGGCATTTGAATTGATTGAAACTACCGAAGAAATTATTCTACCAGAAACTAATAAGACTACAAATAAAGACCAACCTACCATCGTCATAATTGATGATGAACTAGACATCTTAAATTTTGTCGCCTCAATATTCAAAGACAGCTACACCGTTATAAAAACAACCAATTCTAGAAAGGCTATAGAACTGATTAGAAAACAACTACCAGACTTGGTTATTAGTGATGTTATGATGCCAGATATTAATGGTCTTGAGCTTTGCAATCAACTAAAAAAAGACGCGTTAACCAGTCATATCCCCATAATTTTACTGACCGCAAAAGTGACCCAAAATCAAAAATTAGAGGGTTTAGAAACTGGTGCAGATGCTTATGTTACCAAACCGTTTAATGCTAATATCTTAAAAGTCCGCGTCAATAAACTTATAGAAACAAGAGCACAACTTAAGCAACGTTTTAATGAACAACCCATTCTTACAAAAGCATTGGAAGTTACCTCTGTTGAAGCCGAATTTATGCAACGTTTAAAAGATGTTTTGGATACACATTTGGTAAATCCTGAATTTACAACAGACGCCTTTGGTAAATATA
>JBAQZZ010000205.1:0-5600 GCA_049791475.1 Flavobacteriaceae bacterium
GTCGATAAGAGTGCATTATCAATAATTCGCAAGTTACTTGTCCCCGCATCAGACACATAGATTCTCTCATTAGTTGTATCTGCTAGAATTCCGTTTGGAAAACTAAATGTAGCAACTGATACGTCCCCATCAGCACTTCCTAGAACAGAATCCGCATATACTATTGCATTTCCTGAAATAGGGTCTATCTCATAAATACGATGCTTACCTAGTTGGGTTGCATATAATTTTGAATTTGATGATGTAAGGAAACCAAGAAAATTAGCATTTGGTGCGGTTGCTGGCAGTTGAGTTACTATAGTCATAGCGTCATTTTCAAACTTCATTATCATTCTGTTATTATAGTTTGATATATAAATGTTCCCACCCACAAAGGCTATTCCAGAAGGACCATTTAAAGGACTGCCTGAAAAAAGTGTAGTTACAGTACCATCTGAAGCCAATTGCTTTAATGAATTGTTGTTATACTCTACTATAAGCATATTTGTAGTACCTGGAATATTTTTTATACCCGTTGGGTTATCAATGCCAGTTATATAGGTCGCTAAAAGAGTTCTACTCAAATCATATTTAGAAACTGTATTTGCTCTTGGATCACATACAAATAATTCGTTTTGACCATTCATTGCAATACCATTAGGATTTGTAAACCCACTTATAAATGTACTTACAACAGTGTCTTGTGCATTTTTTTCAGCACTTCTCCATTTTTTAATTGCTGGAGGTACTTTAAAAGTTGAAGGTTTATTTAGTATTGAATTTTCAATAAGAGGCTCTTGTACTTCATTTTTATTTTCATTAACTATTCCAACTCTTTGACTAGATTCAATTCCTAATTTTTTAAAAAACAATAGCACATCAGAAGCATCAATATTGTTATTTAAATAATCAATGAAATTAGTATATAATTCACTCGAATTATTAATTTGTGTAGCATTCAAAATACCTTTATTAGTAGGAAATAAGCTTAAATTCTTTAATTGCACTTGTATGAAAACAGCATTATTCTGTACTAGGTCAAATAAAAAAGGGTCTCAATTTCTTGAAACCCTTTTCATTACTAGTAGCGTGAACTGGACTCGAACGAGTGACCTTCGGGTTATGATCCCGATTTTTAAATCATAAATAAAAATTATTGATAGTAGTGCAAAATAACAGTTTTTGATGTCAAATATATTAAAAACCAACTATTCTAAATTAAGTCAATAAAAATAGTAAAATGTTGTACCTATTGTTGTACCTGAGTAAAAAACACAGTTTTTATAAACGAAATAAAACGAAGATTCCTCTAAGGCTTTTGTACAGTTGGGAAGACTCGAACTCGCACAGTTTGCATCATTAGGTACTAAGTCTTATACGTCTACCATTTTCACCATACCTCATTAAGTTAAGAGTTAAGGGAACTTTTGTCTAAAATGAACGTTTCTCATTTTAGGCTTATGTTCAAGACCTTTTAATGAAGCCAATCTCCCGAAATGAAGTGTTTACGGAATGAAGTGGAATGTGCTGGAATGGAATTTATTTGTTTCTTATTCTTTTTCAGATAACGGTGCTTTTGATAATAATAGTTTTTCCATTTCATCATAACTACTTAGTTGGTCATCTGGTAATATATTATCTATTAATTCAAGTATGGTTATAACTGCTGATTCGTTTGAACAAAAGGGTAATCTTGGAGGACATAAAATTCCATCACCCTCTAAAGCTAATATACTTACCCTTAAAAGGCAAGAAATAATATAGCGCAATTCTCCATTATTTTCAACCATAAAGGTAACTTCTTGTGATGATAGTTCCTGATCATCAATCTTATAGTACTTTCGTTTTCTTGGACTTAAAAGCTTTGTGATAGCCTCTAACTTGTCTTTATCCGATTCTTTATTTCTCTTCTTGTTTTTCATTATTATTATCCGTTTTTTGAAAAATTTCTTCAATACGATCCATACAATGCATTTGGTCGTGTGGTAAGAGTTCTAGAATCAAATTAATAACCTTTGTGACACTATGCTCTGCAATAGTGCTTCTATATGCAGGTGACACGAACATCCCATTGCTATCTAAACAATAATAACATACTTTTAAAAGTTCAGAAATGTAACTTGTGATATCTTCATTACTGGATACTTCAATACTAATTGTTTTTCTTGTTCGATTTCCATAAAGTTCTTTTTGTATCCCAGAAAAATTTTTTACTAATTTTTTAATAGTTTTTATTTTTTTTGCTTTCTTTTTCATAATAGTATGATTATTTACCTTTTTTATCGGATAGCATAAGTTCTCGCATTTCATCTAAAAAATAGCCTTCTTCTATTGGAATTAGATTTTTTGCAAATTCCAGAACAGTTTTTACATCTGATTCTTTATTCTTTAAATGTAGTGTTAAGTCTTGTTGGTCTTCCAAGGCTAGAATGCTAACATTGAGCATGGACTTTAATGTTCTGAACAGTTCCACATAATCATAAACCCGAACATAATTCAAATAATAACCCTTGTTATTACCTCCTATTGGAGCTAATAGCTTAAAATTTTCTTTACTTAATTCCTTTATCTTCTTTATTTTTTTAAGCTTTTTGCTGGAGTTCTTTTTTGGTTCTTTAATCGAACAGTTGGCTCCCGTTATGTTCGTGGAATTGTAATACACTTCGTTTTGAAGCTTTAATAGTTCTTGATTGAATAGTCTAATAACTTCTCTTATAAAAAGTGACACCCTAAGGTTTAGGGCTTGCAAGTCTTGTTCTGTAATGGTGTAGCGATGCGTATATCGGGATGAAGCATAAGCATCATCTAACAACATTAATAAAATTTTATCTGCTTCCATGTTTTTTGAGTACGTTCCTTTTAATGGGTTAATGTAGCCTTCAATATAACTTTGATGGCTACTAATGCTATGGCATATTTTTATGGTTCCTGTTATAAAGCTTTCAAACATGCGATAGGTCAGTTCGTAGGTTTGGTGAACCATAAATGCGGCTTGTGAGTAATCTTTTCGGTTTAGGTAAAATTTTATGCCTTTTTTGAATGATTTAACTTTGGATATATCGCGCTTGAATCTGCTCTTTAATTTTTGGTAAACCTTTTCTAAATTCAAGGTTTTTAAAACCCAAGGAGCGTTAGAGCTGGTGTCTTTATAGACCAAATATTTATCCAGACAATGGTTATGAAAATATAGATTGCCCTGATGCAATTCTTGATTGACATATTGCAAGGAGAAAAAAGAATATTTGTAACTTGGGTAGTCTTCAAATATGGTTGTGATAACGGGTTGTATTTGGGTCGAAATTTCTCTAGGCATCAAGTTTGTTATAATAGTCATCATATACTTAAAAGGGTTTTCCTCTGTGCCTTTGCTTAAATAAATACGCTCGACATCTACTACTTCAATGATTTTCAAAACAATCGCTTTAAGCTCCGTTGGGTCTTTTATACTGGCTTTATTACTGATTTTTGATTTCATATTTTTACTTTGATATAAACTAACAACATTAGCTTTGAGTACCGAACCACAGTAAGTTGTATTTTACACCGCCTTACTTGTTTTTTACTTGTACTTTTATTGGAATAATTACTATATTTGAAATATGGAAACAGCGACAAAACCAAATCACATAGGACGTAAAATAAGTCGGATTCGTGAACTTAGGGGCATGAAGCAGGAAGCTCTTGCTGATGCGTTAGGTATTAGCCAACAGGCTGTATCGAAAATTGAACAGTCCCCAGAGGTTGATGTTGATAAGCTCCAAGACATAGCACAAGCCTTAGGCGTTACCAAGGAAGGGATTGAGAATTTTTCGGAAGAATTAGCTATAAATTATTTTAATAGTTTTAATGATAGCAGTGCTGGTACTTTTAATAGTCATTGTACTTTCAACCCTCTTGACAAACTTTTAGAAGCTCACGAAGAAAACAAAAAACTATACGAACGCTTGTTGCAAGCTGAACAGGATAAAATCACCTATCTAGAAATGCTATTGAAAGAAAAATAAAATTACTTGATAAAAAATATATTATTGAAAAAGGGAATCGTTTTTAAATGATTCCCTTTTTATTTTTAAGCTACTCTTGAAAGTCTATAAACTTTGATACACCTTATCTGAATCCTTTTTTGTCTTCAAAAACTGTTCTCTTAGTTTTTTCATATCATCACTCACTTTTCGCTCAATAACCTTGGCATAAATTTGAGTGGTTGATATTCTGGAATGTCCCAATAATTTTGAGACTGTTTCAATGGGCATGCCATTACTTAATGTTACCGTGGTGGCAAAGGTGTGTCTAGCAATATGGAATGTTAAATTCTTTTTGACACCACATAAATCAGCTATTTCCTTTAAGTAAGCATTTAGTTTTTGGTTTGAGATTTTTGGAAACAAACTTTCTTGAGTTTTTGGCATTCTAGTCCTTTTATACTTTTCTATAATTCCCAACGCCTGCGGCAAAAGCGGGATTCTTATGAACTTGGTTGTTTTCTCTCGTTTATAATAAATCCATAATTCGCCGTCGATTCCTATACAAATATTATCTTCCGCCAAATTAATAACATCTATATAGCTTAAACTGGTATAGCAACTGAACACAAACAGGTCTTTGACCAATTGCAACCGTTCAATCTCAAACTGCTTCTCCTCTAGTGCTTTTAGTTCTTGTAAGCTTAAGAATCCTCTCTCTGTTTTTATAAATTGGGCTTTGAAGTTCACAAAGGGGTCTTTGTCTATCCATCCAAGTTTAAATGACAGGTTTATTAGTTTTCTAAGGCGTTCTATATGTTTCATCACCGTATTATTGCCCATTGGTTTTTGGTGGTCTTTAGGCATATACCCTCTTAGGTATTTTTCAAACTTGATTATAAAGTTGTAATCCAGTTCTTGTAAGTAGATATCAGTGGTCTTATAGGTTTTTAATAGAAATTTTGATACATACTTTTGAGTAGTATAATAATTTTTTTGAGTACCCCATTTTAATTTGCCTTGCATATCTTCATTATGATACTTAATTATATCAATAACGGAATGATTCTGCTCATCTTCCCCTAAGTATCTTGACTTTATAGCTTGGGAGGTTATAAGTTTATGTTCGAGTTTTAAATCTTGATAGCTCTTAAAAATACTACTATTTACTTCTTCTAAATAGTTATTAATTATTCTGGCGTTCTGGTTAGTGCCTCGGGATCTTCCCTTATGTGCATCCCAATCGGATACGGGAACTTTTCGTTTTAAACTGATTGTTGCGCGTTTACCATTAACCGTGATTCTTACGTAAATGGAGGCTTGGTTGTTTTTTGCTCTGGAAAAATCTGCCCAGAACAAAATGCTGAAAGTTGCTGTTGTTTTCATGTTTTCGTCTTTTTGTTAATACTTGTTTTATTACCAGACGAAAGTCAAATCACTTTAAAGATACATTTATTCTACCAACTAATCATTGAATTTTAACAATTCGGTCAACACTTTTACTAAAATGAATTTGTTATCCGATTTGTTGTCCTTTTTAACAGTATTATTTACATTCATATGATACCCTTAAAAATGAAAAAACCTGTAAATCATACGATTAACAGGTTTTTGATATAGATTGATATACTATTTTGTCGGGGTGGCAGGATTCGAACC
>JBAQZZ010000206.1:0-22484 GCA_049791475.1 Flavobacteriaceae bacterium
GTTGACTCCTTAAACGATTTTATAGGAATAAGCTTCACGCTGCCAGCGCTTACAAACGGAAATTACTTTACCGAATCTGGAGCAAACGGCACCGCTTTAAATACTGGTAATATCATTTCTTCCTCACAAACCATATATATTTATAACGAAACAACTTGTAATAGCAATGAATCAAGTTTTAGTGTGTTGATCACTGATAGCGATTATTACATTCCAAAATATTTTACGCCTAATAATGATGGCACTCATGATTTTTGGCAAGTTTTAGACAATACAAACACCATCGTGTCTATTAATATATTCAATAAACAAGGGAAGCTATTAAAATTTTTACCACCAAGTTCAGAGGGTTGGAATGGGGTTTTTAACGGTCAGTTAATGCCTACTGATGATTATTGGTATATAATAAAGTTAAAATCTGGAGAACAGCTGCGAGGTCATTTTACTCTTAAACGCTAATTACTTTTTTATCATTGCCATGTGCGGAATACCATCTTCAAGATACGCCTCTCCTACTTTTTTAAAACCTAAATTAGTGTAGAAATTTTTTAAATAACACTGTGCAGAAATTTTTATAACAGTTTCGTTAAATTGGTTTTTTATAACATCAATTGAAGCCTTCATAATATCATAACCGTATTTATGTTGACGTTCATTTTTAACCACTACTACCCTACCAATACTCGCTTCTTTAAAATAATCACCTGGTTTAAAAATACGTGTATAAGCAACTATTTTATCGTTTTTTAAACCTAAAACATGAAGTGATTTTTCGTCTTTTCCATCCAAGTCTTGGTATACACAATTTTGTTCAACTACAAAAACTTCACTACGAAGTTGAAGAATATCGTATAACTCTTCAAGTTTTAATTCTGAAAATTTTTTTACTTGGATTTCTATCATCTGTAATCTAAACGAATTAACAAATCAACTTATAAACAACAGATTGCTGCAAAGGCAGGAATTTGTTAATCCTGTACAATAACATCTTTAGCATCGTCTTTACCAAATTCTGGTTGAATATTAACATGGTTAATATCGTATTTGTTAAACACCAAATCTTCAATCTGGTGTAAAATGGTATCAAATTGTGATAGTGTGATATCTTCATTAAAATCGATATGCGCTTCTAAATGAATTTCGGCTTCATTAAGCTGCCACACATGCACATGATGTACATTTTTTATACTTTCAAAAGCATTAATTTCTGCAACTATTTGTTTTATAGGAATATCATCTGGTGTAAATAACATCAATACTTTTGTAGAGTCTTTTAATAAATCGAAACCCATCCAAATTAAGTATAATGCTATTGCTAAAGTTAAGGCACTATCTACCCAATATGCTTCGTAATATTTCATTAATAAACCACCTATTAAAACCGCAACACTAGCCATCATATCGGTTAATAAATGAAGGTAAGCGCTTTTCATATTCATATTAAATTCAGAATCTTTTTTTAATAAAAGGACACTTAAGCCATTAGCAATAATTCCTAAAAGTGATAACCAAATAACTAAATTAGATTCAATAGCTTCTGGGTTTTGAAACCGTTTTACAGCTTCAATAATTAATAAAACAGCCACAATAATTAAAGTGGAAGCGTTTATAAAAGCCGCTAATATCTCTGCGCGTTTATAACCAAAAGTTCTATGTGTTGATGCTTCTTTTTTTGCTAATTTATTAGCTATATAACTTACTACTAATGATAAAACATCGCTAAAATTATGCAGCGCATCACTTAAAAGCGCTAAACTTCCAGATACAATACCACCTATAACTTGCGACACGGTAATAAGGATATTTAGTAAAATAGATATAAAAAGATTACGTCCTTTTAAATCTGGATGAGAATGTGAGTGATTATGAGAATGGTTATGGCTCATTATACCAATTTAAATATAAAATAATACATAAAGAAATTGAATTATTTTTAGTTAGAATAAGATAAAAATATAAAGCATAGTTTTAATTACGGTTTCTCTTTTTAACGAAATTATAACGAAAAAGAAACTATTTATATGTGTTATTATGTGTTTAATTTGGTATCAACAAGATAAAGGAATTTTATCTATTCTATTTTGATGACGTCCGCCTTCAAATTCGGTATTTAAAAACGTTTCAACCATTTTTAATGCTTGAGGTATCGCTGTAAATCTTGCAGGAATACATAAAATATTTGCATTATTATGTTGTCTTATTAACTCAACTATTTCATTATTCCAACACAAACCAGCGCGTATTTTTTGATGTTTATTAGCCGTCATTGCTACGCCATTTGCACTACCACAAATTAAAATTCCGTAAGTTGCTTTATTAGTTTCAACATCCTCAGCAACTGGATGCACAAAATCTGCATAATCTACACTATCATTAGCATCTGTTCCATGGTTATTAACCGTAATTCCTTTTGATTCTAATAATTCCTTTATAGCAAATTTATAATCCGTTCCTGCGTGATCGTTTCCTATAGAAATTGTCATTATTGTATATATTGTTATGAGTAGATACAAAGGTAGTAATTATAAATAATGTGTATTACTATATTCATTACTTGTTAATAAGTGTTTATTAGTTTTGAAAAGAAAAATATTGAATATCCATTTATTTTTTCAATCAATATCTTTTAATTAACATGCAAATAAGTTAGTATAATTTTGTAGTTAAGTTGTAAGTCTTATAAAGCATAGTTGTAAGTGTTGTAAAAGAAAATACTTATTAAAAATAGTTGTTAATAGCGGTTGCTAACAATTGTGAATAGAATTTTTGAATCCCTTCTATTTAAATACGTTAAGTATTTAAATAGTGTTTATTTCGTATCAACAACATTCTATAAGATAGATATCAAAATAAAAACTAAAAAAGTTATACCGTTATTAACACACTATAATAACCACCATTTTATTTTTTAAATTTTAAAAGAAAAATGATTATATTATATATTATGTGGATAACTTTGATTTAACCTTAAGAAAATATGATTTAAAATTTAAATTGTAGCTTTGCATAAATAAATAGCTAATCTTCTCCTAAAACAACGCTATTAAATAACACAATTTCCTCCCGATAACTATCGGGATTAGGAAATCAATATGATTACAATAATTAAATGACAAGAAAGAAAAAAGGGAAATCCAAAAAGAATGGAATTTCCAACCTTAAAAATACAATCTTAAGTATATTAAAAAAAGAAAGAAACCAAAGTTTTAACTACAAACAAATTGCTGCTAAATTAGGTGTTAACGATGCCAGTAGCAGGAATCAAATTATAAAAAAACTACGCGATTTACAAGTAAACGGCGACATTGAAGAAGTAGAACGGGGTAAGTTTAAAGCGATTATAAATACCGAATATCATACTGGAAAATTAGATCTAGCTGCCAAAGGAAATGGTTATGTTATTTGTGATGATTTTGATGATGATGTATTTATCGCCTCAAATAATATTAACAAAGCACTTCATGGTGACGAAGTAGAATTCTATGTTTACAAACGCAGAAAGCGTGGTAAACTAGAAGGTGAAATTACTAATATTTTAAAGCGAGATAAAAGCGAATATGTTGGTGTAATTCAAATACACGAGAAAAAGAATTTTGCTTTTGTTGTAGTTGATAGTAATAAAATGTACAAAGATATTTTTGTGCCTATTAATAAAATAAATAAAGCAGAAGATGGCGATAAAGTTTTAGTATCGCTTGAAGATTGGCCAGAAAAAGCAGATTCACCTAACGGAAAAGTGCTTAAAGTACTTGGGAAACCAGGAGAACATAATACAGAAATTCACGCCATTTTAGCTGAATATGGTTTACCAATAGAATTTCCTCATGAAGTTGAAAAATATGCTAATAAATTAGATACGTCAATTACTAAAGAAGAAATTGCTAAACGCCGAGATATGCGTAAAGATTTAACCTTTACCATAGACCCGAAAGATGCAAAAGATTTTGATGATGCATTATCTTTTAAAGTATTAGAAAATGGTTTATATGAAATAGGAATTCATATCGCTGATGTATCGCATTATTTACAAGAAGGCACTATTTTAGATGATGAAGCTTACGAGCGTGCAACCTCTGTTTATTTAGTAGACCGTGTGGTGCCTATGCTTCCAGAAGTTTTATCAAACAATGCGTGTTCATTACGTCCGCATGAAGAAAAGTTAACATTTTCTGCAGTGTTTCAAATGAATGATAAGTGTGAAATAAAAAATGAATGGTTTGGAAGAACTGTTACTTATAGTGATGCGCGTTTTGCTTACGAAGAAGCTCAAGCGATTATAGAAAGTAAAACATCCGAAATTCCATCCGAAGTTTCTTTAACAGGAAAAACATATCAAGCTTCTAAAGAAATAACAGAAGCTGTTTTAAAAATGGATGAACTGGCTAAAATTATGCGTAGAAAACGCATGAGTTCTGGTGCTATTTCGTTTGATAAAGTGGAAGTAAAATTCGATTTAGATGAGCAAGCAAACCCAGTTGGCGTATTTTTTAAAACCAGTAAAGATGCTAATAAATTGATTGAAGAATTCATGTTATTAGCAAACCGAAAAGTATCCGAATTTGTAGGTAAAAAAAATCCTAAAAAAACATTTGTGTATCGTGTTCATGATGAACCAGATGATAGTAAATTAGCAGCACTTCAAAATGTAGTGAGTCGTTTTGGTTATAAACTTAATTTTAAAGACCGTAAAAGTGTATCATCAACACTTAATAATTTATTAAAAGAAGTAAATGGTAAAAAAGAACAGAATTTAGTAGATACGTTGACTATTAGAACCATGAGTAAAGCTGAATATACCACACATAATATTGGGCATTACGGTTTAGCTTTCGATTATTACAGTCATTTTACATCACCTATTCGTCGTTATCCAGACGTCATGGCACATCGTTTATTACAAACCTATTTAGATGGTGGAAAATCTGCTAATGAAGATGTTTATGAAGAAAAATGTCAACATTCTAGTAATATGGAAGGTTTAGCAACACGAGCGGAACGCGATTCTATTAAATACATGCAAATTAAATTTATGCAAGACCATAAAGATGAAGAATTTGTAGGTGTTATTTCAGGAGTAACCGATTGGGGAATTTACGTAGAAATTATTTCAAATAAATGTGAAGGTATGGTGAGTGTTCGAGATATGAAAGACGACCATTACGCTTTCGATCAAGACCAATATGCTATGGTTGGTAGAAGTCATGGTATGGTTTATCAACTCGGAGATGAGGTTGTTGTAAAAGTTAAAAACACCGATTTAGTTAAAAAACATCTTGATTTTAATTTGATTGGGAAGCCTGTAGAGTGATGGTTTTTAGAGAGGCTATTCTGGTTAATGCTCCGCGCAGCGGAGCATTAACCAGAACGTTTATGTAGTCGAGTAGACAAAGGGTACTTTCATCCCAAGCCTCTCACAGACCCGTACCCCGTATCAAGTACGGGGCAGGCTGTGATAGTCTCCCATCATACGGCTCTTGTTATACAAATCTAAAACTATATTACTTGATAAAGCCCATTTGCCAATGATAAAATAAGTTAGGGAATTGCTCCTGTACTCTTGCATACCACCTGTAGGCACGTTTTATACTAGTTTTATACCTTTTTCTTGCCCACCTCACTAAACGATTGTTGAGTAGTTTGAAAACTTTGTGCAGCATAGATATTCTAAATTTCCCATAGTAACGTATCCATCCCCTAATCATGGGATTAAGGCGATGGGCTATTCCTACAATACTCTTAACAGTCATTCTATGCACCTTTAATTCTCCTAACTTATCAGCAATTCGTTTCTTTGAACTTATGCTTATTGCACAATCAAAGCCTAAAAACAATCTTTTTGTTTTCTTTGATTTTGAGGTTCTTGGTTGAAAAGAATACCCTAGAAAATCAAATTTAACAATTGGATATTTCTGTTGTCTTCTATAATCCTTGCAGTAGACAATTTTGGTTTTCTTTGGATGTAACTCCAGACCTATTTGTGCCATTCTGTTTCGGATAGCTGTCAGCGTTTGTTCTGCGTGTTGTTGACTTCTACAATGTACTATGACATCGTCGGCATAACGTGCGTAATTTATTGTAGTGTCGGTTTGTTCCAACCATTTATCAAAACCGTAATGCAGAAACAGGTTTGCCAACACAGGACTTATAACTCCTCCTTGTGGCGTTCCTTTTCCTTTATTTATTATGATTTCTCCTGTATTGAAGATTAACGAACCGCCGAGTACGAGACCCGTACGCTCGGTGGTGTGAGAGGCGCAGTGGCGACCATTAGGTCGTCACCCGTCTACTCGATTATGCGCTTTTATTATTTAACAATCGTAATCTTTATGACATTTAATCTTTTTGTGTAGGATGTTTTCAAGTTCCTTAATCAGTTTTTTAGTCACATTCTGGCTATGTTCGTCATTAATCCTAAAATCTCCAATACTTATTAAACAATTACCAGAACCTTTTGCTGGTAGAGTATTTAACCAACTAACATTGTCACTATCATTAAGCAAATAGGATTCCCAATGATTCGCAATATAAGTTTTAGATGTAACAGGGTCTTTGAAAATACAAATCTCATTTTCTTCTAGGATTGTTCTTATAACGCTCGGAGTTTTCAATAAAGCTCTATTGTATAAGCTATTAAATGTCATTGAGATAAAATCCCCATCGTAGTCTGGGTAATTATTCTTTTCTATGCCCCAAGATAACCATTGCTTTTTTCGAAGTGTGAAAATTTCTATATCAAAATCGTTATTTGCTATATTACTTTCAATAACTTGATTTTTATGGACTAATTCGGATGAGTAAAGTTTATTTATCAGCTCCAAATCAGTCAAATGAAAATAGATTGTTCCAAAATTAGATTCATTATGCTCAATTCTTTCTCCACCAAAAATGCTAATTCCAACACCGCAATTATCAAAATCCCATTTGCAATTCCTAATTACACTACCGCTCCCATAATTATCGCCAGTAGTAGTGTCAGAGGTTCTTTTTCCAAAAACTTTATCTAGCTTATCCATTAAAGAATCAACGTCTTGTATAACTCCAAGATTAATGTGAAATCTATTTATTAGTCTATCATAATTTGGAGAAGAGAACTCACAAGAATTACAATTAATATTCCATTGATTTGATATTTTAAATCTTATAGTTTTCCATTGCGAATGTTGGTTTTCATTCTCAAAATAATCCTTTGTTGAAAACATTGACTTCATGTCATCTATTGTTTCTCCCCAAGTAAAAATCTTATTCTCTATTTCAATGTTTTCTAATCTCATGTTTCATCAATATTCTATCCGAGTGTTTTTTTTAATAAATTTTCTGTAATTCCGTAACCTCCATAATAAAAAATATCTCCCATTTGAGTATAGTTTGGGAAATATACATTTTTCTCATACCAATACAGAGCCTTTTTATAATCTTTTGAAACTCCTTTTCCGTAATAATAACAATTCGCCACTTGGTCATATGATGCCCATTGTCCAGCATTGGCAGCTTTATGAAACCAAAAAAAGGATTCTTTCTCTATATCTAAATTTTTGTATATAAAACCCAGTGAATGAGAAGAAGCAGAACTTGAAAGAGAGCTTCCTAGATTAGCACCTTTTTTATACCAATATATTGATTTTTCAGAGTCTACGGTATCATTATTAAATGCATCTGAAGCGAAATACTCTTTAAGGTCATGACAAGCATCGGGATAATTTTGATTACTGGATAGGGCGGTCCATAAATCGGAGCTTAAAATTTTATAAAAAAGAAATAGAAACTCTAGATATAACCGTTTTAAAATTAGTAAAACAAGAGTATCAGGACTTGCACAGTCGCATTAAAAGTATCCCTGGTTTAGGAGCCAAAGCCAGTACTCTTTTAATTGTCTTGACTGATGGGTTTGAACGTTTTAATACGGCATCAGAACTCTGCTCTTTTGCTGGTCTAACACCTATTATAAGAGAGTCTGGAAGTAGTATAAGATCAAGACCTAGAATAGGTAAAATGGGAAATAGGCGGTTAAGAAAAATTTTGTTTATCTGTAGTTTTTCGGCAAGCAAGCACAATAAAGTGTGTCGAGAGCTCTACAATAGGATCGTAGCTAAAGGTAAGAGCAAGAAACTGGCTTTGGTGGCTGTTTGCAATAAGCTATTAAAACAAGCCTTTGCGATTGCTAAATCTCATTTATGGTATGATGAGAATTACAGAAGTATATTGGTAAAGTAAAGAGTACTAGATATTATTTTAATCAGAATATATTTCTAACTAACACGGTGTTATTACCAACTGTTATTTTTCGTTCAAGATATTTTCGTACTAACTTATTAAAACTTTTCGTTCCGTCCGAGTTAAAATTCCACTTGATATATAAATCCTATTAAGTTAAAATTCCAGCACTCAATTTTGAAGAAATCTATCCATTATTTTGAACATTCCCAATTCTTGATTTTTAATTAGATTCCTAATGCCCATTATCAATTCATTATTTTTTTTGGCCATTTCCACGCATAATAAACAATTAAAAAAGTAATAATACTTTCTAAAAATGCCAGAAAAACATAAAAACTATACCATTCAGTCATTGAATTCACTCCAATAAATAACATCATTAGTGTAAATAATGTTCCAAATATGATATTGAGAATTCGGTTTAACTTTGGCTTGAGGATAATTGATGCAGCAACCATCACTGAAGAAATTGCCAAAATTATTGATGCTATTAGTAATTTGGTTGGACTGTCTAAATTATTTTCGCCCGTAATTAAACTATCTATTTTATCTGGTGTATATAACTCAAAGTAGTCTCCATATAAATAGCAGAAGGTTACAGAAGCCCACAATGCAGCAAGTTTGATTTTGATGTTTACTTTTGAATTTTCTAACATTTGAGTTTTATTATAATTGGTTCCGTGTTAAGACTATTTAATTAAGATTTGGTTTAATCGAGTTATATTTATTTTCTAATAGTTGGTAATGCAAAGATAATGTTCCCTTTCGATGAACTTTATCAATTATTAAACGAATTTAGTTGAAATTTTTTACAAAGTCAATTTTTTTAATTTTACACTATTTTTATATATCTGTAACATTTTAGTGTATTTTCATACTAATATTTAAAAATTAAATACATGATTTTAACGACAACAAACTCAATAGAAGGGCATCCAATTCAAGATTATTTAGGTATCGTTACAGGCGTATCATATGGTATGAAAACATCATTTTCTTTTAAAGCAGAGAAAAATAAAGTTTTATTCGAAGAAACTATTAATAAAGCAAAAGAAGAAGCTTTTCAAAAACTGAAAGAAAATGCCATAAAATTGAACGCAAATGCTGTTTTAGGTATAAAATTAGATATGGAAACAGAAGCTGGTGCTTATTTTTTCTTTTCAGTAACAGGAACCGCAGTAAAGGTTGTTTAATCAAAAAGTACTTTTCAAGGGCCTGTCTCGGTGTTCACTTATTATAAAGTTTTCCTAAAGAAAATTAACAACGGAATAATTATTGATAGTTTTGCGTTATATCAATTAATTAGTCAAATCAAAAAACGCAATTTATCTATGAAAACATTAGTAAAAGCAGTTGTACTTTTTATTACAACACTAGTATTTGCTCAAAACCCAATAGAAAAATCAATTGGGGAATTTACAGAACTAAAAGTTTATGATTTAATCAACGTTGAACTTGTAAAATCAAACGAAAATAAAATTGTTATCACCGGACAAAACGCAGATGCCGTTTTAGTAAACAACAAAAACGGGTTACTTAAAATTAAAATGAGCCTTGAAGAAAGTTTTGACGGCAATAACACAAAAGTAACTTTGTATTACACATCTATAGATCTTATTGATGTAAATGAAGGCGCAAAAGTACATTCAAAAGATGTTATTAAGCAATTTGAAATCAATCTTAAAGCACAAGAAGGCGCCAGTATTGAGGTGCCTGTAAATGTTAGTTATACTAACGTAAAAGCAGTAACAGGCGGTTGGGTAAAAACCTCTGGAACCTCAAAAAGTCAAGACATAAATTTATTAACAGGAGGGCTTTACAAAGGGAGCGAATTAAAAACTGAAAAAACAAAAGTGACTATAAATGCGGCAGGAGAAGCTTATGTAAATGCTTCAAATATTGTGGATATTAAAATTAGAGCTGGAGGCGATGTATTTATTTACGGCAACCCAGAAACGGTGAATGAAAGTAAGGTTTTAGGCGGAAGAGTGAAGCGTATGGATTAAAATAGTCAATAAAAACAATTGAAGCCCATTATTTTTTATAATGGGCTTTTTTTGTTTCATTATTAAAAAGCAGTAAAATATTTCTTTACTTTGTGAAAACCCTCTCGAGTTTATGTTTGATGATATTTTAGCAGCAATTCCTTTCGGAATAATTTTAGCATTTACTATTGGCCCGGTGTTTTTCGTGCTTTTAGAAACTAGTGCTACAAAAGGGATAAAAAGCGCTTTAATATTTGATAGTGGCGTGATGTTAGCTGATATACTATTTATTTTAGTGGCTTTTTTCAGTACCAATAAATTACTAGAAAAAATAAAAGATGATCCTAATTTTTTAGTTTTTGGAGGTGTTTTATTGGTAACTTATGGTATTATTTCATTTTTAAAAACATCGAAATCGTTCCGAGAAATTGTTAGAGAATATCATAAAGTTGAAATAAAAAAAGGATACGGAAAATTATTTTTAAAAGGGTTTTTACTCAATTTTATAAATATTGGCGTTTTGTTAGGTTGGGTTGCTTTTATAATGTTAGCAAATTCTTTAACGGATTCTAAAGATGGTGTAATTGTTTTTTTATCAACGATATTAGTTGTCTATTTTTTAGTTGATTTACTTAAAATAGCCGCAGCCAAAAAGTTAAAAAACAAGCTAACACCCAGATTGATATTTAAAACAAAAAAAGTGATTGCGCTAGTTATTCTAGGTTTTGGAGTGCTACTATTAGTGCAGGGTTTTTTTCCTGATGAAAAAGAGTTAATAAAAGAAAAACTAGAACAAATAAGTCCTATAAAATAAAAAAGCTTCCAGAATATCTGAAAGCTTTTTTGTTTTGAGGTGTCGAGCGGATTCGAACCGCTGTAGCAGCTTTTGCAGAGCTGAGCCTAGCCACTCGGCCACGACACCAATTTTTAAAAATGTATCAAAACGAGTTTAATATACCTTTAAAAGTAGCATTCTCTAAACGTTGAGAAATCTGGTGCAAATGTAAAAAAAATTGTGGCTTTTCTTTACTTAAAATTACTTTTTACGTTTTTTGCTCATTTTTATGGTTACGCTTTCAACATCGCCACCTATGGGCGGGTTTAATTTACTCACCCAAACTGTTGCACTTTTCACTAAAACAGCTTCTTTAAAAACACGATTTAAAATGCGTTTTGCGACTGTTTCTAGTAAATGAGAGGCGATATTCATTTCTTCTCTAACCACTTTATTTAGAAACACATAATTCACAGTATCACTCAATTTATCAGTCTTTGCAGAGGTTTGTAAATTGGCGCTAACCTTTAAATCTACACGATAATCACTACCTATTTTGGTTTCCTCTTTTAAGCAACCATGATAGGCAAACACACGTATATTTTCAACTTTTATAATTCCCATTTAAGCAATTTTAAGTCATCAAAATTACCTAATTTTACACAATAATTATGTTATTTAATTTTAGTTTATATCAATTAGAAGTGTTTTTTAAAGTTTTTTATGTCTAACGAAAGAAGATCGCTCAATTTTTTAGAGCAAATTATAGAAGAAGATTTAGCCAATGGCATGTCTAAAAAAGAGTTGCGTTTTAGATTCCCACCAGAACCAAACGGCTATTTGCACATAGGCCATACGAAAGCTATTGGAATTAGTTTTGGTTTAGGTGAATATTATAATGCACCAGTAAACCTGCGTTTTGATGATACAAATCCTGCAAAAGAAGAGCAAGAATACGTAGATGCTATTAAGGCGGATATTTCGTGGTTAGGGTATAAATGGGACAAGGAATTATTTTCATCAGATTATTTTCAACAGCTTAATGATTGGGCTATTAGTTTCATAAAAGAAGGAAAAGCCTATGTTGACTCGCAAACTAGTGAAGCGATGGCTGAACAAAAAGGCACGCCAACACAACCAGGAGTTGATGGCCCTTTTAGAAATAGAACCGTTGAAGAAAATTTAAATTTATTCGAGCGCATGAAAGCCGGCGAGTTTAACGAAGGCGAACATATATTACGAGCAAAAATAGACATGCAACATCCAAACATGTTAATGCGCGACCCTATTATGTATCGTGTTTTAAAGAAGCACCATCACAGAACAGCAAACGATTGGTGTATTTACCCAATGTACGACTGGACGCATGGTGAAAGCGATTATATTGAGCAAATTTCACACTCGTTATGTTCTTTGGAATTTAAACCCCACAGAGAGCTTTATGATTGGTTTTTAGACCAAGTAGTAGACACTGATAAATTACGCCCAAAACAACGTGAATTTGCACGTTTAAACTTGAGTTATACCATTATGAGTAAGCGTAAGCTACTTAAATTAGTAGAGGACGGTGTTGTAAAAGGTTGGGACGACCCGCGAATGCCAACCATTTCTGGTTTACGCAGAAGAGGTTACACACCAGCATCCATAAGAAAATTTATTGAAACTGTTGGTGTTGCAAAACGTGAAAACGTCATAGATGTGGCGCTTTTGGAGTTCTGTATTCGTGAAGATTTAAATAAAACAGCGCCAAGAGTTATGGCGGTTTTAGACCCTGTGAAACTTGTTATTACAAATTATCCTGAGGATAAAGTTGAATGGCTAGATGCCGAAAACAATCAAGAAGATGAAAGTGCAGGTTTCAGAAAAGTACCGTTTTCTAGAGAATTATATATAGAAAAAGATGATTTTAAAGAAGAAGCTGGCAACAAGTTTTTTAGATTGAGATTGGGAGGAGAAGTAAGGCTTAAAAACGCATATATTATAAAAGCCGAACGTGTTGAAAAAGATACTAACGGACAGATTACAGAAATACATTGTACATATTCAGAAGATACAGAGCGAAAAATAAAAGGGACGCTGCACTGGGTGTCTATTAAACACGCCATAAAAGCTGAAGTTAGAGAATATGACCGGTTGTTTTTAGATGAAGCACCAGATAGTTACCAAGACAAAGATTTTATGGAATTTATAAACCCAAATTCTTTAAAAATTATTGAGGCATTTGTTGAACCAAGTTTAAAAGATTCAAATATTGGAGACCAGTTTCAGTTTCAGCGTTTAGGATATTTTAATGTAGATAACGATTCAACTTCTGATAAATTAGTGTTTAATAAAACAGTAGGTTTGCGAGACTCTTGGGCGAAGGTGAAACCGAAGCAAAACACAAACCAGAATCAGCAAAAACAACCACAACAAAATAAAAGACCAGCCATTGAACAAATAAAATCTTACGGTAAAAAATATGATAGATTGCCAGAAGATAAGCGGGCTTTAGCTAAGGCAGATATTCAAGAATTAGCTAAAACAGTCAGTTATGAAGAACTTGAACCGTTGTTTAATACGTCGGTTAAAAAATCAGGAACGCGTATAATTACTATGATTACTTTAGGTATTCTGCTGGAAAATGGTTTAGAAAAAAATGAAGCGATTAATACGTTTATAGCCAAAGCTTTGGATGATAAAAATGCGTTGTTGGTTGAAGAAGCTAAAGCGATTTCTTAAATCAAGTATATTTCATGTGATTAGATTGAAATTAATAATTGGCTTGTTTTTCATTTGTTTTCAAAACACAAATGCACAAGCCGAATATCCTGTTTTAACTGAGATTGCAACGGATAATGCGAAGCTTTTCAGCGAAAGCGAAACACTTCAACTTCAACAAAAACTAACTACTTACGAAACAGAAACCACACATCAAATTGTGGTTTTAACTATTGATAATTTAGGAAATGATACTGTTGAAAATTATGCGTATCAGGTTTTCAATAGGAATGAACTAGGTCAGAAAGCCAAGGACAATGGACTTTTAATTTTAATTGCTAAAAACGATAGAAAGTTTAGAATTGAAGTTGGCAAAGGCTTAGAACCTATAATTACCGATGCTTTTGCGTCGAGAATTATTAGAGCAACTATGACGCCAAAGTTTAAAGAAGGCTTTTTTTACGAAGGTGTTGATTTGGCTACTTCAGAAATCATAAAACTTATTGACGATCCTAAATATCGTGATGAGTTTAATCATTTAATAGAAGAAGAGGGTAAAATACCTTTGTGGGTTAAAATACTAATTGGGCTATTTCTTACATTATTTTTAAGTATTTTTTTAGGTGCTGGAGGCGCTATATTGTATTCTGGCTATAAGCGATTGGTAAATTTATTTAGAGGTTTAATTACAGGAAAAGTTAGTGTTGTTACATTTCCATTTTTACTAGTCTCATCATTATTTATGGTTGTTTTTAGTCTGCCGTTTATCATTATGCCTCTTTTTTTTGCAATAATCCTTATTAGTACGCAAATTGATAGTGACCATGTAGTTGATCCATTTGATTTTATTGAAGATACTTCTCTAATAAATATAGGTTACATATCAATATCTCTTTTAGTTTTACTTGTTTTAACACCATTGGTTATAGCTTTTTTAACGCGTTCTAAAAAGAATTACGAGCCTATTAAGTTTTCGCTTTTAAAAAGTGATAAAAAATTTATGAGCAAAAACTTTTCTTCCAGTGGCGTAAGTTCAGGAAAATCATCGTACTCTTCTGGGAGTAGTTTCTCTGGCGGCGGCGGTAGTTCTGGTGGCGGTGGCGCTAGTGGCAGTTGGTAGTATTCTATACGGTATTTATTTTTTTGTACATTTAACTACAAACTAAAACTAAAATAGTATGGACTTTTTAAACTTCCCTGCAATTCTTGTTGCAGCGGTTTCGGCTTTGGTAGTTGGATTTATTTGGTACAACCCTAAAGTTTTTGGAAACGCTTGGATGCAAGCAGCAGATATGACAGACGAGCAAATTAAAGGCGGAAATATGGCAAAGATTTTTATTATGGCCTTTATTTTTGCTTTTTTATTAGCGATGACGATGATGCAAATGAGCATTCATCAAACAGGCGCTTTAAGTTTAGTGGGAGGAGATTCTAGTGTTGCGCTTCCATCATACGCTGCATTTATGGCAGATTATGGCGATGCTTTTAGAACTTACAAACACGGCGCTTTACATGGTGTTCTTGCAGGTGTTTTTGTTGCGCTTCCAATTATTGGTACCAATGCTTTATTTGAGCGTAAAAGCGCAAAGTATATTTTTATTAATGCTGGATATTGGATTGTAACACTTGGTGTTATGGGTGCTATTGTTTGTGGTTGGAAATAATAAATTTGTAAACTTTTAACATAAATAAAGACTGAGGTGTTTAACTTCGGTCTTTTTCTTTTCTATTGATAGATTATAAAATATATTACGCTGTAAATGAGCTTCCAGGTTCTTGGGATGAATTATCAAGTCAAGATATTTTCCTAAAAACGTCTTTTTTAAGAGGTTTAGAAGACGCTATTCCCAATAATATTACCCCTTTCTATTTAGGTGTTTTTAAAGCAGAAAAACTAGTTGGAATTGCAATTATACAACGTGTTGAAATGTATCTTGATGATGTTTTTAGAAGAACATCTAGAAACACGTTTAAGCAATTTGCAAAACGGCTAATTTCTAAAATAGTGAAAGGAAACGCCCTGGTTGTTGGGAATTTAATGCACACAGGCCAACACGGGTTATTTTATATTCAAGACGAAATCTCGCAAGACAATTATTTAAACACTATAGCTAGAGCACTTAAAGATTTAAGTGAACAAATTAAAAATAAGTATAACAAAAAAGTACGCATTATTGCTTACAAGGATTATTTTGAAGACGATAGTATTCATAATAGTTCAGCGTTTTTTAAAGCACAAAACTTATACAAAGCAAAAGTGCAGCCTAATATGATATTTTCAATTTCTGATGCATGGAAAACACCACAAGATTATATTTCTGCGTTCAATAAAAAGTATCGAAACCGTTACAAAACGGCAAGAAAAAAATCTAACATTTTAGAATGTAGAGAGTTAGCTTTAGGTTTTTTAGAAGAAAACAGCAAGTCCGTTTTTGAGTTATATGAAGCCGTATCTGATAATGCACGTGTAAATTCTTTTAAGCTCCCAGAGAATCATTTTTTAAGTTTAAAACAAAGTTTACAAGATGATTTTAAAGTTTTTGGCTTCTTTTTAAACAATCAACTCGTTGGCTTTTACTCTTTAATTTTGAATAATGATACTTTAGAAACCTATTTTTTAGGATATAATAAAGCGTTTCAACATCAAATGTATTTGAATATGCTGTTTAATATGGCTTCTTTTGGTATACAAAATGGTTTTAAAACTATTGTTTACGCCAGAACCGCCATGGAAATTAAAAGCTCAATAGGCGCAAAGCCACATACGATGCATATTTATTTAAAACACACTAATAATTTTATAGCCAATACGGTTTTAAAGTGTATTGTTAAATATATGAATCCTATTCAAAAGTGGGAAGAACGACATCCTTTTAAAAATTAAAAACCTTGAAAAATAATTACTTTCGAGGTTTGTTTTTATTAGAAATAGCACTTTTTTTCATTATTATTTGACATCTTTTTTCTTTTTCGCTTCTTTCATAGACTCACCAATTTGGTTGCTAGCGGTAAAACTTGCAAGCATATCATTCAACATATTACTTCCTGCTTGTGGTGAATTTGGCAATAAAATAAGGTTGCTATTAGTATGCTGGCCAATAGATTGAAGCGTGTCGTAATGTTGTGTTACCACAATTAAGGCAGATGCTTCTTGTGAGTTTATACCAACTTTGTTTAAAACCAGTACAGACTCTTCTAAACCACGAGCAATTTCACGACGCTGATCCGCAATACCCTGCCCTTGTAAACGTTTGCTTTCTGCTTCAGCTTTTGCTTTTTCAACTATTAAAATACGTGCTGCATCACCTTCATATTGTGCAGCTGTTTTTTCTCTATCTGCTGCGTTAATTCTGTTCATAGCTTCTTTTACTTGTGCATCAGGATCAATATCTGTTACTAAAGTTTTAATAATATCGTAACCATATTCCATCATGGCGTCATTCAATTCAGCCTTAACCGCAATAGCAATATCATCTTTTTTCAAGAACACGTCATCTAAAATCATTTTTGGCACTTCTGCGCGAACCACATCAAACACATAAGATGTTATTTGGTCATGCGGATAATCTAGTTTGTAAAAAGCGTCTTCAACTTTATCTCTTATTACTTTATATTGAACAGATACTTTTAACTTAACAAATACATCATCTTTTGTTTTGGTTTCTATAATAACATCAAGTTGTTGAATTTTTAGACTCAACTTACCTGCAATTCTATCTACTAACGGAATTTTAAACTGTAAACCAGATTGACGAATACTTTGAAAACGACCAAAACGCTCAATAATAGCTGCGGTTTGTTGCTTAACAATAAAGAACGATGAGATTAAAATAATTAATCCTAAAATGATAAAAGGGATGAGAAAAAAGTTCATAATATATAGTAATAATGGTTAAAAAAAGCGTTATTAAATAATACCTAAAGATACGACGAAAAACAGTAACTTATCTATTAGTATAAAACCGAAATGTTTTGTTACAGTTTTTGTAAAAATGAAATACTAAAGTTTAGAAAGCTTTATTTTCTTGCAGCTTTAAATTCACTAGTATCATACCATTTTGGAAAATAATCTTCATTAGCTAATTTTAAACCTACTTCATAAAATAATTGCAAGTCTAATTGAACACCTGAAAGGTCTGTCGTTTCAGCATTATACTCATCTGATGGTTGATGGTATTTATGCATCCGGTAGTTGTCATTATACTTTTTAATGTTTTCAATACTTATATCAAAACCTTCATAAGAACCGCTTGCATACAAGGCAGGAATCCCAATTTTAGCAAAATTGAAATGGTCTGATCTGAAGAAGTATCCTTTTTCCGCTTCAGGATCAGGTATAATGTACCTATTTTGACTGTCGGCTGCTTCTTTGGCGTATTCATCCATTTCAGATTGACCAAAACCTGTAATCGTTAAATCTTTCATCTTCCCAGGGCTGCCTAATGCATCAATATTAATATTTGCTACCGTTTTTTTAGGGTTAAAGATTGGGTTTTCGGCATAAAACGCGGAACCTAATAAGCCTTGCTCTTCACCAGTTACCGCCATAAATACAATAGAACGTTTTGTTTCATTACTTTTCTTGAAGGCTTCAGCTAAGGCCAATAAGCCTGCTGTTCCGGATGCATTATCTATAGCTCCATTATAAATGGAGTCACCCTCAATAGCTTTCCCGACACCGAAATGATCCCAATGTGCTGAGTAAATTATAAATTCATCTTTTCTTTCTGTGCCCGGAATAAGTGCTATTACGTTTTTAGAAACATCTTTTTTAATCTCATTTTCAATGCTAACCGAGACGTTTAAATCTAACAACACAGGTTTAAAGTTTTTGCTTTTGGCAATGGTTTTATAATCTTGCCCTTTCATTGAAGAAGCATCAAATATTTTTTGAGCGCTTTCCCCACTTACCCATGATTCAACATTTAAAAGTGGTAAATCACTTTCTATGACTAATCGAGCGCCACTCCAACCAGATTCAATAACATTCCATCCATAGGAAGCTGGTTCGGTATCATGAATTATAATAAGTCCATCTGCGCCTTGTCTTGCTGCTTCTTCATATTTATAAGTCCAACGCCCATAATAAGTCATTTCATTACCTTTAAATAAGGTTGAATCTCCTGATTTAAAACCTGGGTCATTAATTAAAACTACTGCAGTTTTTCCTTTCCAATCGATGCCTTCATAATCATTCCATCCATATTCTGGAGCAACAATTCCGTAACCTGCAAAAACAAGTTCAGAGTTTTCAAGACTAACACTTGGCGCTACTTTATTTGTTGTGGCCACGAAATCTTTTAATCGTTCTAAATTAAAACTTCCGTTTTCACCTGTAATTACCATATTATCAGAAGGTGTTCCATTAATTTCTACCATAGGAACATCTTGAAAAAAGCTGTCACCATTTCCTGGTAAAACACCGAGTTTCTCAAATTCATCTTTTAAATAGGTCACGGTTTTCACCTCACCTTCAGTAAATGGTTTTCTCCCAAGAAATTCATCGGAGGCTAGTTGTTCAATATGTTTTCCTAAAGTTGTTTTATCTAATTCAACTATGTTAGGGTTCAATTTTTTGTCGTTTTCACAACTGCTAAAAAGCATTGCTATTACTAAAATTTTTAAATAATTTTTTATCATTTGTGCTTAATTGAATGTTAGTTTAATTTAAGAAAAGTATATGTAAATAACTGGTTTAAAGAATCTAACGAAGTTAGCTGAAAATTGTCAGAAAGTCAAGTTGAGGTCAAACAAAAAAACCGCTCCATTTTCATGAAGAGGCTTTCTGTCGTATTTTAAAACGATATCACTTTTATTATATTCTCAATGCGCTTAACTGTTTCATCCTTTCCAATCATAAACATAATATCAAAAACATCTGGTCCTTGTAAAGCACCAACTAAGGCTAAACGTAATGGCATCATCACTTTACCGAAGCTAATTTCGTTTTTAGTTATCCAGCCTTTAATATCTTTTTGTAAAGCTTCAATGGTAAAATCATCAATATGTAAAATGATATCTTTTACTTTTGATAGTATACCGGCAGTATCTTCTTTAAAGGCTTTTTTAGAAGCTTTTTCATCGTAAGATGTTGGTGCAGTAAAAAAGAAATGACTCAAATCCCAAAAATCTGAAATAAAGGTGGCGCGTTCTTTAATTAAGCCTATTACCATTGAAACATAACTTACGTCTATGTCATTACGAGGAGTTTGCGACGTGGTAATCTCATCATTAGAAACAGATTGCTTCGTTTTACTCGCAATGACGTTTAAATTTTCATCAACAATAGGCTTAAATAATTCTGCCAACACATCATTATTTTGCTCTTGCATATAATGATGATTGAACCATTTTATTTTATCAGGATTAAAACGTGCTCCAGGTTTGTTGACTTTACTCAAATCGAAAGCTTGAATTAATTCATCAAGAGTAAAAATCTCTTGTTCCGTTCCCGGATTCCAACCTAAAAATGCTAAAAAATTAACCATGGCTTCTGGGAAATAACCATCTTCCTTATAACCTCTTGAAACCTCACCGTTTGGTGCATTCCATTGTAATGGAAATACAGGAAACCCTAATTTATCGCCATCGCGTTTACTTAATTTTCCTTTTCCAGTTGGTTTTAAAATAAGCGGTAAATGCGCAAATTCTGGAATATTCCAACCAAGAGCATTGTATAATTGATAGTGTAATGCTAACGATGGCAACCATTCTTCACCACGAATAACATGAGATATTTGCATTAAGTGGTCGTCCACAATATTTGCTAAATGGTAGGTTGGCATACCATCACTTTTAAACAATACTTTATCATCTAAAATATTAGTATCTATTTTAATATCGCCACGTATAATATCTTTTAAATGAAGCGTTTCATCTTGCGGACTTTTAAAACGAATAACATAATCATCACCAGCATCTAATTTAGCTTGAGTTTCGGCTGCGCTAAGCGATAAAGAATTACTTAATTTTAGCCTATTATGCCAGTTGTATATAAAAGTTTTTCCTTTGGCTTCGTGGTCTTTTCTATGGAAATCTAAAGTTTCAGCAGTATCAAAAGCATAGTACGCATTACCAGACGCAATTAAATCATCTGCATATTTTTTATATAAATGTTTGCGCTCACTTTGTCTATAAGATTCTTTTGTCATTCCCTCGGAGGAGGAAATCTGCGGTCCTTCATCGAATTCTAATCCGCACCAATTTAAAGCATCAATAATATAGTGTTCTGCACCTTCAACGTATCTGTTTTGATCGGTATCTTCAATACGTAAAATGAAAGTGCCGTTATGTTTTTTAGCAAATAAATAGTTGAATAAAGCTGTACGAACACCGCCTATATGTAAAGGCCCTGTTGGACTTGGTGCAAAACGCACGCGAACGTTTTTGGTCATGTTTTGTAATTAAAAATAATTCTTAAATGGATACATTTAAGTTTCGTTTGAAACTGTCACCCTGAACTTGTTTCAGGAATTGTGGCAAAGATACAATTAACAGGTAATTAAGAACCTCGTAAAAAATAAAATTGTAGTTTAGTAAGTTAATTGATTAAGTTGCTAAGCTATTTCCCCAAAGCATGAATAATTTTAATAGTATACAAAATAAATTAGAAGCGTTTATAAGACGTTATTATTCTAATGAATTACTAAAAGGCATCATTCTATTTTTTGCCATTGGATTGCTTTATTTATTATTCACTTTATTTATAGAATACACATTGTGGTTAAACCCAACCGCTAGAGCCATCTTGTTTTGGTTATTTGTTGCTGTTGAGGTGGCGCTTTTTGTTACGTTTATAGCCATACCATTGGCGAAGTTATTTAAGCTTCAAAAAGGGATTAATTTTAAAGATGCTTCAAAAATTATTGGCAAGCATTTTCCTGAGGTTAATGATAAGTTATTGAATGTCATTCAGTTGAATGAAAACCAATCAAAATCAGAATTATTATTAGCAAGTATTGACCAAAAATCTATTGAGTTAAATCCCATTCCATTTAAGCTGGCTGTTAATTTCAAAAAGAATTTGGGGTATTTAAAATACGCTGCTATTCCTGTTTTAATTTTATTATTGACTTTTTTCTTCGGAAATTTTAACTGGTTTAGTGATAGTTATAAACGCGTTGTAAATTACCAAACAGCTTATGAACCGCCTGCTCCGTTTCAGTTTTTTGTTGTTAATAATGATTTAAACGCTATTGAAAATAAAGACTTTAAACTTATAGTAAAAACTGCTGGTGATGTTATGCCAGAAAATGCTCAAATACTTTATAATAACGAAACATACTTTTTACAACAAAAGGGCATAGGCCAATTTGAGTATGTGTTTTCGCAGCCAAAATTAAATATTGAATTTCAATTAACCGCAAATAATGTAACCTCAAAACCTTATAAACTTTATGTAGTTGAAGTGCCGTCTCTACTTAGTTTTGAGATGGTTTTGGATTATCCGAATTACACCAATAAAAAAGATGCTATTTTAAAAAGCTCGGGTAATGCTGTTGTTCCTGAGGGTACAAATATTACATGGCAACTCAAAACGAAAGCTACTGAAACAGTGAATTTATACGCTAAAGACACATTACCTTTTTCATCTGATAAAGCGGGCGTTTTTCAAGCCACAAAACGGGTCTACAACAATTTAGATTATAATTTAAGCACCAGCAATAACAACCTTAGAGATTACGAAAATTTAGCTTTTAGAATTGATGTGGTTAAAGACGAATATCCGGAACTTAATTTAAAAGTTGAAACAGATAGTTTAGACTTACAAACCTTGTATTTCTATGGGCAAATAAGCGATGATTATGGAT
>JBAQZZ010000207.1:0-2328 GCA_049791475.1 Flavobacteriaceae bacterium
GAACTATTTAAAAAATAGTATTAGATTAAAAAAATGATGGCTTCCACTATCGTAAATTTCATAGAAGAGGCAGAAGTTTTATCTCAGGAACTTTCTGAAATCGTAAGCATTACCATGCGTATGGACAAATTCTTTCGGGAGTCTAATTTTGGTATGTTTACAGACCAATTTGGTATGCAGTAGATGGTTAGTTTTGATAAAAATCAAGGACAAGGGACTCAATAGTAACGGAAATAATCACATTTTTGTATGGAAACTAATGACAAATTACGGCACCAGATTTTTGAAATCATTAAAAATCAGATTAAGGCTGACGATCCACCAGAAACCAATGTGACTTATAAAAGATTAAGAGCTTTAGGTTACAATGATTTTGAAACCCACCAGTTCATCGGACAATGTGTATCGCTGGAACTATTTCATATATTAAAGCATAAAGAAACCTTTAATCAAAATAGATACATTAAAAATCTAAAACAGCTTCCAAAAGAACCAAACAATTAACTCACAATTAAAAAGCTAGTTCTTTATTACAAAATACCATAAACATGTCAAATTGAAAAAAGTATCTTGCAATTAAAAAATGTTGCTAATAGATAAGCTATAAATTTATGTAAATTTTTAAGACACAATAGTTTAGAAACCATCTCAAATAATTCATAAAATTTGCATCTAATTGGTTAAATTATATTAGATATTTTATAGTATATTTGCCATAATAAATGAAATTAAATCAATGCAGAAGTTACCTATTCGGTTACCTGTATTTGAAAAATTAGGATAACTAATTGATAATTAAAATATTAGGGAATGGCTGTTAGTTCTGCCACCCCGACAAACCTAGTTTCAGGTTTATACAAAACACTGTTAATCGTATGATTTTCAGTGTTTTTCATTTTATATGATATCATTTGAATTCAAATAAAACCAAATAAAAGGTGTGCAATTCGGTGAACAGTTGTTCTAAAGAAATGTCGTAATTTTAAAGAGCTTTTAAGAACAATTTGACTTTTGTCTTTTCAAAATATTTGTTTAACTAAAGTCAATAAAAATGCAGACAAACAGCACATTTTCCATTATTTTCTTCACTAGAAAATCTCGCACTAACCCCAGTAAGTTATTAATTTATGCACGTATCACAGTTAATGGCAATCGGACAGAAATCAGCCTGAAAAGGTGTGTAAATGTTCAGGAATGGAATTCTTTCAAGAATAGGGGAAGAGGAAGCTCTTCAAAAATTCAAATTTTAAATAGATATTTAGACTATGTATATGGTAAACTACTAGATTGTCATAAACAATTGTTAGAAGAGTTTAAAATAGTATCAAGCCACTCTATTAAAGCGCGTTACTTAGGAGAAGATGACCATCAGAAAACATTAAAAGAGTTAATAACTTACCATAATACTAATATGGATTCTGTATTAAAACAAGGTACGATGAAAAATTATTACACCACAGAAAGGTACCTGAACAAATTCTTAAAAGAAAAAATAAAGGCAGACGATATTTATCTCAAACAATTGAATTATCGTTTTATAACTGACTTTGAGCACTATTTAAGAAATTATAAAAACTCAAAGAGGCAACTGATGCTTGCCAATAATGGCGTGATGAAACATTTAGAGCGCTTAAAAAAAATAATAAACCTAT
The DNA here is from genome assembly GCA_049791475.1 of Flavobacteriaceae bacterium. Taxonomy (GTDB): domain Bacteria; phylum Bacteroidota; class Bacteroidia; order Flavobacteriales; family Flavobacteriaceae; genus CAXBID01. The sequence continues at coordinate 1,653 of JBAQZZ010000207.1, forward strand.
CTATTAAGCTGGAGTGGATTATCAAAAATCCGTTTCAAAAGTTTCGATTAAAGTTTGATAAATACGATAGGCAATATTTAACAGAACGTGAATTAGGTCTTCTTGAAAACACTTACTTCAAACAACAACGATTAGAGCGAGTCAAAGATATTTTTATCTTTTCTTGTTACACAGGATTGTCCTATATCGATGTCAAGGAACTAACCATCCATCAGATAGTAAAAAGAATGGATAATAAATATTGGATTCATACTAAAAGAGAAAAGACCAATGAGGTAGTTAAAATACCGATACTACCAAAAGCATTGGAGATTATAGAGAAATATAAGTACATTTCTGAATTATCAAATGAAACAAAATTATTACCTCTTTGTTCCAATCAAAAAGCCAATAGTTATTTAAAGGAAATAATGGAAGCTTGTAGGATTCATAAAAACGTTACGTTTCACGTTGCTAGACATACTTTTGCAACTACAGTGATGCTTACCAATGGTGTTCCATTAGAAACAGTATCTAAACTACTAGGGCATACTAAACTATCAACGACCCAGATTTATGCTAGGGTACTGGACACAAAGATCAATGAGGATATCGATAACCTTTTAGAGCGGTTTGAAAGAAAAAAACGAAATTCGATAAACCAGTCAAACGTTTTTAAAGCTGTGGATTCAGAGGC
>JBAQZZ010000208.1:0-6648 GCA_049791475.1 Flavobacteriaceae bacterium
GATAATGCTAATACGTTTACCGACCCGATACCATCAACAGAACTTGCTGCTTTCAACGCCAATACACAGACTATATACATAAGAGTTGAAAGCAGTATTAACCCTTCTGGATGTTATAATATTGTAGAACTTGAAGTCATAGTAAACACCTTGCCAATAATACCAACCATAAGCAATTTTCAAATTTGTCAAGTTGGAGGAAGTAGTACCGCAGATTTTTTATTGGTTGACAAAGATTCTGAAATATTAAATGGCCAAACCGATAAAGAAGTCTTTTATTTTGAAGATGCCGCATACACAATGCCTATTGATAAAAACAATATTTATCCAAACACTACTAGCCCGCAAACTATTTATGTAAGGGTTGAAAACTTAACAGATGCAATTTGTTTTGCTCCGGCAACATTTATATTACAAGTATCACCAGATCCTATTTACAATACGCCAACACCGTTTTTAACCTGTGATGACATTAGTAATGACGAAGTTGAAATTTTCGATTTAAATGAAAAAATTGCCCAAATATCTCAGGGTCCAACAGATATTTTAAATGTTTCATTTCATATAAATCGAACCAATGCTGAAAATAACTTTGAACCATTACCAACTACTTACAGTAATACCAGCAACCCACAAACTATTTATGTAAGAATTGAAAGTGATGATTCGTTATGTTATGTTATAGAAGAGTTAAGTTTAAATATTGTACCTGCGCCAGATATTACTGAAGTTACTGCGCCGCTTGTAGCATGTGACGCCGATTATGATGGTTTTACAACTTTTGATTTAACAACTGCCGATTTTGAAATTTTCGATAGGATTCAAACAAACCTAATTATAAACTACTTTAATGAGTTAAGTGATATTAATGAAAATGATGGATTAGATAATACAAACGAAATTACAGATCCTCAAAATTTTATATCAAATTCTAAAACTGTTTTTATAAAAGTTGCCAATACTTTAACCAGTTGTTTTAGTGTCATTTCATTAGAACTTATAGTTAATTTACCTGCCGTAACTAACACTATAGGAACCATTGAAATATGTGATAACGATACAGATACTTACGATTTATCGCAAGTTGATTCCATGATTGTTAATGACACTAGTTTGGTTACTATTTCATATTATAATTCAATAACTGATGCCGAAACTAATGCACCACCAATAGGTAGTACCTATAATTATACAACTAGCAATCATACTATTTATATTAGAGTTGTAGATATAAACACCAGTTGCCCAATAGTTGTTTCCTTTGATTTACAAATAAACCAAAACCCTATTGCTAATACACCGCCAGATTTAATAGATTGTGATGATGATTTTGATGGCTTTTTAGAATTTGATTTATCAGTAAACGCAAATGCTATAATCGGCACTCAATTGCTATCTGAGCATGAAGTTACTTATTACAGTGAGCAATTGTTAGCTGAGCAAAAGACTAGCCCTTTAAATAATTTGCACACTACTTTTGATGGAGAAGTTATTTTCGCTAGAATAGAGAATATAAATACAGGTTGTTTTGGCATTACACAATTTAGCACATTTATTAACCCATTACCTGTAATACCTATTGAAGATTTTGTGCCACTTTGTATTAACAGATTACCACTAATTATTGATGCCTACACAGGAAATCCAGATGATACCTACCTATGGTCCACCGGAGAAACTACCTCACAAATTCAGCTAAATAGTGTGACAGATATTGGAGATTATTCGGTAACGGCAACCACACCAAATATGGGTTCAAACGATTGTGCTTACACTAAAAACTTTACAGTAATTGAATCTGAAGATGCCAATATCAATTTTACAACTACTGTAGATTTTGCAGACCCCAATAGCATTACTGTAAATGTAAGCGGTATTGGTGATTATGTTTTTATTTTAGATGATGGCGAACCACAAACATCAAATGTTTTTGAAAACGTAACCTTTGGTGTGCATATAGTTACCATTAGAGATGTAAATGGTTGTGAAGATGTATTTACTGAAGTTGTGGTGGTTGATATTCCTAAATTTATTACGCCTAATAATGATGGTTTTTATGATACTTGGCACATTATAGGCATAGATCAAATACCTGGTACAGTAGTTTATATTTATAACCGTCATGGAAAATTACTTAAAACGTTACCACATACTTCCGTTGGTTGGGACGGCACTTTTAATGGCCAAAATATGCCCTCTGATGACTACTGGTTTGTTGCTAAGGTTATTCAAAATGGAGAAGCTTTCGATTTAAAAGGGCATTTTGCTTTAAAGCGATAACTATTATATTTTGCTTAATTTTGCAAAATGCAGTTTAAAATTGAATCAGAATTTAGTCCAACTGGTGATCAGCCCCAAGCCATAAAGCAATTAGTAAATGGTATTAAAGCTGATGAAAAATACCAAACATTATTAGGTGTTACAGGCTCGGGTAAAACGTTTACTATTGCTAATGTCATTGAAGAAGTACAACGTCCTACGCTAGTTTTAGCCCATAATAAAACTTTAGCAGCGCAACTTTATTCTGAGTTTAAGCAGTTTTTTCCAAATAATGCGGTTGAGTATTTCGTATCCTATTACGATTATTATCAACCAGAAGCTTACATTCCTGTTTCTGGGGTTTATATTGAAAAAGATTTATCTATAAATGAAGAAATAGAAAAAATGCGTTTAAGCGCCACATCATCACTACTTTCTGGTAGACGAGATGTTTTGGTTGTAGCATCAGTTTCTTGTATTTATGGTATTGGAAATCCTGTAGAATTTCAAAAAAATGTAATTTCATTAAAACGAGATCAAGTGATTTCCCGAACTCAATTATTACATAGTTTAGTTCAAAGTCTATATTCTAGAACAGAAGCCGATTTTAAACATGGTAATTTCAGAATAAAAGGCGATACTGTAGATATTTTTCCGAGTTATGCAGATGATGCGTTTAGAATTCACTTTTTTGGCGATGAAATTGAGGATATGGAATCTTTTAATATCCAAACCAATACCATTGTTGAAAAGTATGACCAACTCACCATTTATCCTGCAAACATGTTTGTAACATCTCCAGATGTACTACAAAATGCGATTAAAGACATTCAAGACGATTTAGTAAAACAGCACGATTATTTCAAAGAAATCGGTAAACATTTAGAAGCAAAACGCCTCAAAGAACGCACCGAATTTGATCTTGAAATGATCCGCGAATTAGGCTATTGTTCTGGTATTGAAAACTACTCGCGCTATTTAGATCAAAGGCTTCCTGGAACAAGACCATTTTGCTTATTAGATTATTTTCCAGATGATTATTTAATGGTTGTTGATGAAAGTCACGTGACTATTTCGCAAGTTCATGCCATGTATGGTGGCGATCGAAGCAGAAAAGTAAATCTGGTAGATTATGGTTTCAGATTACCAGCGGCTATGGATAACAGACCACTTAAATTTGAAGAGTTTGAAGCCATTCAAAACCAAGTTATTTATGTAAGTGCAACACCGGCAGATTATGAATTACAAAAAACAGATGGTGTTTATGTTGAGCAAGTTATTCGTCCAACAGGTTTATTAGATCCAATTATTGAGGTTCGTCCAAGTTTAAATCAGATTGATGATTTAATTGAAGAAATTCAACAACGTGTTGAAAAAGATGAACGTACTTTGGTTACCACTTTAACCAAGCGCATGGCGGAAGAGTTGACCAAATATTTAGATCGCATTCAAATTCGTTGCCGTTATATTCACAGTGATGTAGATACTTTAGAGCGTGTTGAAATTATGCAGGATTTACGAAAAGGTTTGTTTGATGTTTTGGTTGGTGTCAACTTATTACGTGAAGGTTTAGATTTACCTGAAGTATCGTTAGTGGCCATATTAGATGCTGATAAAGAAGGATTTCTTCGTTCTACGCGCTCGTTAACGCAAACTGTTGGTAGAGCAGCGAGAAACCTAAATGGAAAAGCGATTATGTATGCTGATAAAATTACAAAGAGTATGCAAAAAACAATGGATGAAACTGAATACAGACGTGAAAAACAAATCGCTTACAATACTAAACACAATTTAAAACCCAAAGCATTAAATAAAAGCTTGGATAATGCGCTCACAAAAAATTCTGTAAGTTCTTATAGTTACGAATTGGAAGCCTTAAAAGCTGCCGAACCAGAAAGCGACTATTTAAGCAAACCTGAGTTGGAAAAGAAAATTAGAGAAAAACGTAAACTTATGGAAGCTGCTGCCAAAGCTTTAGATTTTATTGTGGCAGCTAAATTGCGTGATGACATTAAAAGCTACCAAACTAAATTAGAAAAGCTAAAAGTATAAACTTTTAGCTTTTTAATGCCCAAAAGGGCAATCAACACTTTTAATTAATCTTAGCAAAAATTCTTAATTATATTGTGTTTTGAATATATCAATCAATACATCTGGTGGTACAATTTTATTTGGAAAACTTTCCATCAAATATAGCACCTTGGTAATAGACTCATGACTTAGTCCCATACGTAAGCCAAAATTGTATAATTTTGTAACGCCTGATGAGTTATTCTCATCTCCAAATTCTTGTTCAATATTCATCAATAAAACCAATCGATGAAATTGTACAATGCGTTCACTATGTGATTTTAAATGTGTATAGGTAACTGGGTTTTCCAATAAATACTCAAAATCTGAGCGCGTTATATCAAGTTGTTTTGCAACACCCAATAAAAAATTATATTCTATCCTTTTTATATCTTTATCATACTTTGCAAAAGCAATCATTTCTGATAAAAGACTTAGTTTTTCTACTCTATTAATCATTTCTTAAGGGATTAATTAATTACAATATAAATTTACATAGAATGATAAATTAATAATCGTAGATATAATGTAACTTGTCGAAAAGCGAAGCGTATTTAATCGTAGTTTTTAATTATTTCATCAATAGTTAGTTTTTTTTCAACTAATAAAACTGCATTTCAACATTTTAAAAAATGAAATTTTTATATATTAAAATAAATTTAAAACACTGATAATCAACTTATTATAACGTTTTGTTTTGTTTCAAATTAATATTTTAAAACCCAATATTTAAATTATCTTTACAAAAATTAAAAAAACGCTAGAAATCTGTGTTCACCTTTTCAGAATCGATGAAATGCACACTAACAAAAGATAAAAGTATTTATGACTAATAATGATATTCTAAAAAAATTACGTGTAGCGCTAAAACTTCGCGATGATGATATCGTAAAAATATTAAATCTTGTAGATTTTAGAATATCAAAAAGTGAACTCGGAGCTTTTTTCAGAAAGGAAGACCATCCGAAATATATGGAGTGCGGCGATCAAATTTTAAGAAATTTTTTAAACGGTTTAGTAATTCACCTACGTGGACCAATGCCAGATAAAAATTCCAAGAAAGAAAAAAATCCAAATTCCAAACCTGACAGTTCAAAAAGCGAAACTTCGGCTAAACCTCTGCAAAAAAAGGTTCCAAAAAAGAAAAAGGTATTACATTCTAAAACAAATAAAAAGAGCAACGATTAACGTTGCTCTTTTTTATATATAAGACTCTTCGACTGCGCTCAGAGTGACATTATTATTTTAAGCCAATACTTGTTGCACTTTATCGGCAGCTTCTTGAAATTCAGTTGCACTCATTACATCTAATCCAGAATTATCAATTAACTCTTTAGCAATGTCTGCGTTAGTGCCTTGTAAACGTACAATAATAGGTACACTTATATTCCCCATATTTTTATAAGCATCAATAACACCTTGCGCTACACGATCGCAACGTACAATACCTCCAAAAATATTAATCAGAATAGCTTTTACAGCTGGATCTTTTAAAATAATTTTAAATGCAGCCTCTACTCTAGCAGCATCGGCAGTACCTCCAACATCTAAAAAGTTAGCTGGCTCGCCTCCTGCTTGTTTAATTAAATCCATAGTTGCCATAGCTAAACCTGCACCGTTTACCATACAACCCACATTTCCGTCAAGGTCAACATAGTTTAAACCAAGCTCTCCTGCTTCTACTTCAATAGCACTTTCTTCGCGTACATCACGTAAATCAACATAATTTTTGTGTCTGTAAAGTGCATTATCATCAATAGTTACTTTAGCATCAACGGCCATTATTAAATTATCGCTCGTTTTTAAAACCGGATTAATTTCGAACATAGAAGAATCTGAATTAACATAAGCCTTATAAAGATTAGAAACAAATTTTGTCATTTCTTTAAAAGCTAGTCCAGATAAACCTAAATTAAAGGCTACCCGTCTTGCTTGAAAAGGTAATAAACCTACTGCTGGATCAATTTCTTCAGTAAATATTAAATGTGGTGTTTCTTCAGCAACAGTTTCAATATCCATTCCACCTTCGGTTGAATACATAATCATATTACGACCTGTAGCTCTATTTAAAAGCACTGACATATAAAACTCATTTGTTTCACTCTCACCAGGGTAATACACATCTTCTGCAATTAAAACTTGGTGCACTCTTTTACCTTCGGCAGACGTTTGTGGTGTAATTAACTGCATTCCAATTATTTGTCCTGCAATCTCTTCAACTTCTTTAAGATTCTTGGCCAGTTTTACACCGCCTCCTTTTCCGCGACCACCTGCATGAACTTGGGCTTTAATAACGTGCCAGCTTGTGCCTGTTTCTGA
>JBAQZZ010000209.1:0-2860 GCA_049791475.1 Flavobacteriaceae bacterium
AGTAGATTTACGAGTTGGCACTATTTTAGAGGTAAATGATTTTCCAGAAGCTAAAAATCCAGCGTACCAACTCACTATTGATTTTGGTGAATTAGGCATTAAAAAATCATCTGCACAAATAACAACACTTTACAAAAAAAAGGATTTAATTGATAGACAAATTGTTGCTGTTGTAAATTTCCCTAAAAAACAAATCGCAAAATTTATGAGCGAATGTTTAATTTTAGGTGCTGTAAACGGACAAGATGTCATTTTGTTAAATCCAGAAAACAAAGTCAAAAACGGAACAATAGTTTCTTAAATTACAGTTCTTCTCTAAAGAAAATAGCGTTCATTGATAATTTGTTTGTACCATACCAAAAGGCTCTAAAGTTAGTGTTATCAGTAAATGCTACCACTTTTCCTTTGCCTAACCTTTTTATTTGCAATGGCACTGTATTGGATAAAGCTTCTAAATTAGGTTTTGAAATATAACCGCTTAAAAGTGGATTTTTGGTGTATTGAATAGGATTATTATAACTTGAAGAATCTGCTTCAATAAATACAGTGGTATTTCTAAAAAGTGCTATGTCGTCATTCTTATATCCAAAATTTATGGGATGCGAACGATCTAATTTAGCTTGAAAAATAGCACCGCCTATTTGCTGAGCACCAGAGAAATCGCTTTTCTGTTCAAAGCTTATATTTTTAGCAGGAACATCAGTTTCTTTTAATTCTAATTTAATAAATTCTTTATCTTTCAACCATTTTACAGTATTTCTGTAACCTATAATTTCGCCACCGTTTTTAACCCATTCTTTAAGTTTTTCAGTATCAGATTTATCCAAAGACCTCATATTCGGAATTATAATAGTATTGTACCGACTTAAATCTGCTCTATCAATATTTTTAGTGTCTAGTTTTGTGACTTGCATATCATAGCGCGTATCTAACAAGTGCCATATTTCACCAGCATCATAAGATGTAATTCCTTCTCCAACTAACAACGCTATTTCAGGTTTAACAAGTGTTTTAAAGTTACGACTTCCTAAATCTATGCCTTCTGTTAAGCCCGTATTTACAGCATCAATTTGTACATGGCTGTCTTCAGCTAATTCAATTAAATGGTTGTACAAATCTGTTGCATTCATTTTTTGTTTTTGAATTGGAATCATTATAGTTCCGTAATCATAATTTTTTCCATTCATACTAAATTGCTTTAATGCCACTTTTGCACGAATGTCTTTACTTAATATTTTATATAGAATTTTAGGCGAATAATATTCATGCCATTCCATTAAATAGGCGTATTGACTAGGTCCAGATACGTTACCTTTTTTTAATTGTAAATCTGTCACTTCTTCCCCTATGCTATTAGCAGGAATATTTTCTGAATAATCAACATTAAAAGCCAAAGGAAATGACCAAGCAGAAATATCGTAGAATAAGCTGTCTTGGAATGTGGTTCGCTTTTCAAACATAGCATTAATTAAACGCGTATTCTTTTGGTTTTTTGGCACTACAAAACTATATCCTTTTTTAAATGATTTTCCGTTAAGTGAAATGTCTTGTTTTACTTCATGAAATTTTATTTTATGTCTTTTTAAAATTTCAGCTAAATGATAGGTTTTGGCTGCATCTTTTTCATCGCCAAAAATAATAGCTTTATTCGCTTCTTTTGAGGCCTCGGAACGTGCGTTTTTATAAAAGTTATGTTGATATTGTAGTATTTCTTCACGCATATTTTTGGCAGCATCTAGAGTAGATAATGCAGTGGTGAATTGATTTCTTATGGTAAATGGAAATGTAATGATGCCATTTTCACTCTCTTGGATATGGCCTCTCGAACTCGCTTGTTCAAACAAAATCCCGATGCTTCCATTAATATCTGGAAACGTTGAGCCTTTGCCATAATAAAAGTCATCATAACTTTCTTCGGTATAATATAATGACCCAATTTTGTTGAGCGCTTTAGCATGATAATCGCCTATACTTCGCGTTAATTTTTGATTTAATTTAGGCGTTAACGGATGTGTTCTCGATGGAATTCCGGGTTGAAAGAAAAACGTTGCATTTGTGCCCATTTCATGATGGTCGGTCAATATATTTGGTAACCAATTATGAAATGTTTTTAGTCTAGCTCTTGATTCTGGGAGTTGCACAGGTAACCAATCACGGTTCATATCAAACCAATAGTGATTTGTTCTGCCACCTGGCCAAACTTCATCATATTCTCTATCGTTCGGATCAGGATTTAAGTTGATACTTTTATTCGTATTCGCCCAATAAGCGAAGCGTTGTAAACCATCTGGATTATAAGAAGGATCGAATAAAATTATGGTGTTATTCAATAACTCGTTAATATAATCACATTCTGCAGCAGCCAAATAATAAGCAGCTAGCAAACCAGCGTTAGAGCCACTAGGTTCATTACCGTGAATAGAAAAACCTTGATAAACCACTATCGGTCTGCCTTCTATACTTTCTGAATTACTATTTGTAGCTTCAATATGTTTTTGACGAATAGACTCAATATTTTGATGGTTGTTTACAGAAGTTATTGTAAGTAATAATAATGGACGTCCTTCAAATGTTTTTCCTCTATTTTCAATAGTTATTCTATCAGATGCCTTTGCTAGTGCTTGCATGTATTGTGCAAGCTTATCGTGTGTAACATGCCATTCGCCAACTTGATGCCCGATGACACTTTCTGGTGTTGGAATGTTTTTGTTATAAGTAACGTCTTGTGGAAGGTAATACGATAAGTTAATGTTGTTTTGAGATACCACAAAAAAAGGTATCAAAAAACTAAGAAATAGTAGTTTTTTCATTTTTGAGTTAGTCTAGACCATAAATATAAAAAAAACCGTTGCAGATAATG
>JBAQZZ010000210.1:0-4773 GCA_049791475.1 Flavobacteriaceae bacterium
ATATATACTAGCGTTGGTAAACAAAATGCCACGATGGTCACCAAAAAAATCTTTAGCATCACGCGTTTTACAAAATCCATAAAATCCAGATGTATCATATCTCGTAACATATAGGCACTAGCAAAGACCGCCATAATAATAATGACCAACATCACATACGAGGTGGTTTCAGGAATACCGCCAAGTTTTAAAATCACATAACTCACGGGGGTTACCAACAATAAAATAGGAATCACCACAAACTGATATTTTTTTAAATCACCATTGGCCTGCGCCGAGACGACCAATGGATTGCGAACCGCCATAAACATCGAAATAAAGAGCCCTAAACGCATAAAATACACCGAATGCTCAGGCACCTCTTTTAACCAAATAGTTAACAATAAATTGGCTTCAAAAAACAGGGGCACCACAAAAATTAGCATTAAAAAATAGGAAAATTTAGCAGACCTAAAGACTAAATCGTGCATCTCTTTAAACTGGTTTTTAGCGTAGTTTTTTGTGATTTGTGGGTTCATAGCCGTTTGAAAATTACCACTAAATTGATTGATGATATTACCCGCTTGATTCGCAATAGACGCAGCCGCATTCATTGCAGGCCCAAAAAATAAATTAATTAATAAGGTAATCCCTTGCGAGTAACCTACATAAGCAATATTGCCCGACATAGACCAAAAGGCTAGAGACCACATTTGTTTTAAAATATCTTTGTCCCAACCTAATTTAAATCGGGCTTCTTCAAACTTTTTGTAACAATATATTTGCTGGATAAAGAAATTAATGACAAAGGTCAACATTAACAAAACAGCATATACAATTAATTTGTCTGTGGTAGTGGCATAAACTGCATAACTAATAACCAGTTTCATGACCACATCGATGATTGAAAACATGGCGAAGGCACCCATTTTTTCATGCGCCATAATAGCACCTATAAAAGGCACGTTTAAAATACTTAATACTGTGGTAATCACGGAAATCTGGAATACCCAAAAACTGGCATTCATTCGGTCTTCGGGTATTACCGCATAATTATACAGATACCATAATCCAACGGTTTCAATAATCAAAAATACAAGCACCGCAATAATGACCTGAGCCGTCACACCAATGGTAAATACTTTTTTAAGATACTCGAGGTTTTCTTCTCCCAAGGCAATGGTAATCCAGCGTTGCGTAGCACCTGCCATGGAGCCATTAAGAATAGAAAGTGTAGAAACTATACCACCAACTACATTGTAAATACCGTAATCTACGAAACCGAGGGCGTCTAATATAATTCTTGAAGTGTAAAACCCAACACCCATGGTAAATAACATACGCACGTACAAAAGTGCCGTATTTTTGGCGATGCGTTTGTTACTTTCAGATGTGGTCATTTCTCTAATATAATTTTAATGAAGGAAATCAATTATTTAGTGTAAACAATTGCTTCTTTGGGGTTCATATACAAGCAATCAGCGAAATTAAACTTATTTTTGATAGAAATCATATTAAAAAATTTAACATACTATAAAAAAAGAAACTCAATAAAGAAAGTAGAATTATATAGCATAAATTTTTCAAATAGATGCTAAATATAAAATATTATTCATAACTGTTGTTTCAAAACAAGATGCTTTCGTTAAGTTTTACAAATTTGACGATTTAAAACAAAATAACTGTATATTTTAAAATTTTTATGCATAAAAAAGGGGGTAAAATACTAAACGAATTACACATAAACCTTTTATAACACGTTAACGCATACATAAAAATTACAAAAAATTTAATATAGATTCTGGAAAAAACTCCTAATAAATACACATTAACCATTTTTTTTAAACTTTACCCTAGTTGGTTTTTATAAACTAATTTATTGGCTTATTTTTAACCAAATTTTGGAGATTTTGTATAGATATTATCAACACCCTCATATTTAAATCTTCATCAATTAACATTAATAAACTTACTTATTCTAACATATGAAAGTAGCATTAATTACAGGAATTACCGGACAAGATGGTTCTTATTTAGCTGAACTGTTACTAGAAAAAGGCTATATGGTACATGGTATAAAGAGAAGGTCTTCTCTTTTTAACACCGCTAGGATTGATCATTTATATCAAGATCCCCATGATCCTAATCAAAGGTTGAAATTACATTATGGCGATTTAACAGACTCTCTTAACCTTACTCGTATTATTCAAGAGTGTCAACCCGATGAAATCTATAACTTGGGAGCCATGTCTCATGTAAAAGTGTCATTTGATACGCCTGAATATGTAGGAAACGTTGATGGATTAGGCACTTTAAGATTACTAGAAGCCATTAGAATTTTAGGTTTAGAAAAGAAAACTAGAATTTACCAAGCGTCTACATCTGAGTTATATGGTGGTTTACCCGAAAACAAAAACGAAAGAGGTTTTTATGATGAAAACTCTCCGTTTTATCCACGTTCACCCTATGGTGTAGCTAAAATATATGCGTTTTGGATTACTAAAAACTATCGTGAAGCTTACAATATGTTTGCTTGTAATGGTATTTTATTCAATCACGAATCTCCTCGAAGAGGAGAGACTTTTGTAACACGAAAAATTACCAGAGCTGTTGCTAAAATAGCACTAGGGTTACAAGAAAAAGTTTTTTTAGGAAATTTAGAAGCTAAACGCGACTGGGGTCATGCCAAAGATTACGTAAGAATGATGTGGATGATTTTACAAGCAGACAAAGCCGAGGATTGGGTCATTGCTACAGGTGTAACGACAACTGTCCGTGATTTTGTGAGAATGGCATTTAATGAAGTAGGTATAGAACTGGAATTTAAAGGTGAAGGTATTAATGAAAAAGCCTATGTAACGGCTTGTAACCTTAAAGATTTCCAATTAGAGATTGGTAAAGAAGTATTATCGATAGATCCTACCTATTTCCGTCCAACAGAGGTCGATTTATTAATTGGTGACCCCACTAAAGCAAAAGAAAAACTTGGATGGATTCCTGAATATAATTTAGGAGACTTAGTTAAAGACATGATGGAATCGGATGTCAAATTGTTTAAAAGAGATGTTGATTTGTTAAAAGGTGGACATGACATTTTAACACAAGCGGAGTAAATTTATGAAAGCGAAATAAAGAATTTTTTGAAACCAACTATCCTCGAGGAATTCTTTTTGATTAAATAAAACTTATGCTAATTTGCTAAACTCGTAATGGAAAAAAATTCAAAAATTTACATCGCTGGCCACAGAGGACTAGTGGGAAGTGCTATTTTAAAAAATCTAGAAACCAGAGGGTATAAAAATTTTATCACCCGTACTCATAAAGAATTAGATCTTACCAATAGTCAAGCAGTAGCAACCTTTTTTTCAACAGAAAAACCGGATTATGTGTTTTTAGCTGCCGCAAAAGTTGGCGGTATTGTTGCAAACAATACCTATCGCGCTGATTTTATATACGAAAACTTGTGTATACAAAACAATGTAATTCATCAAAGTTATTTGCATGGTGTAAAAAAAATGATGTTTTTAGGTAGTACCTGTATTTACCCAAAAAATTGCCCACAACCCATGAAAGAGGATTATTTACTTACAGATGTTTTAGAATACACGAACGAACCCTACGCCATTGCTAAAATAGCAGGCATAAAAATGTGTGAAAGCTACAATTTACAATATAAAACAAATTTTATTTCTGTCATGCCAACCAATTTATATGGCCCAAATGATAATTTTGATTTAGAAAAATCACATGTACTACCGGCATTAATTAGAAAAATACATTTAGGCAAAGCACTTTATAATAACGATTGGAAAACCATTAATAAAGATTTGGATAAAATGCCCATTGAAGGTATCCATGGAACATCTTCTGAAGCTTCTATTATTAGTGTTTTAGAAAAATATGGTATAAGAAAGCATCATGATACTATACAAATAGAAGTTTGGGGTAGCGGAACCCCCATGCGAGAGTTTTTATGGAGTGAAGACATGGCTGACGCTTGCGTTTTTTTGATGGAACATCGTAATTTTAAAGATTGTGTTAGCACAAAAACAAGCGAGATTCGTAACACTCATATTAATATAGGTACAGGACATGACATCTCAATAAAAGACTTAGCTCATCTTATTAAAGGTATAATTGACTTCAAAGGGCAACTTTATTTTAATACTTCAAAACCAGATGGCACCATGAAAAAGCTTACAGATGTATCAAAACTGCATAGCTTAGGCTGGAAACACCACATTGAATTAGAAGCAGGTATAAAGAAAGTATACGCTTGGTACTGTAATAAATAGTCATTCTTAATTATCTCATCTTTATAAAACAATGAACTCATCTTGACTTTCTCTATTTTCTAAAAAAATGGCTGAAATCCGCACATATTTTATCTATTTTCTTATACGTAGCGATGCTATGACTTTCAAAAATAGATGCATCTGAACAAATTTCGACTCTCCCGATAATTATCGGGATTCGGTTAAAAACAAAAAGTCAAGATGAGTTCAACCCAAAAACTATCTCAAATTATACATTTTGAGGTGAAATTGATTTCTTCTCAGTTTAGATTTTGGCTATTTCACTAGGATTTTTTTGTTAAAAATTGATTATTATTTACCTAAGTTCGATTAATAATTAAAACACTTATTTTAATGTAATAACCTAAAAACCAATTTTTTATAATTTATACAGAGTGAGGTATGAACGACGAGAAATGTATATTTGATGAGATTCCTCCTCATTCTTCGTTCGGAATGACAACTTTTATCAGGAAACAGAATAACATATTGATAATCA
>JBAQZZ010000211.1:0-6876 GCA_049791475.1 Flavobacteriaceae bacterium
CATTTGAGCTGATAAAAAAAACGGAACTAAAAAAAAACTAAAAATAATAAAAATCTTTTTCAACATAAATTTAAAATTAATGGTATAAAAACCATATTCAATTAGTGCAATTTAAACGCTTTTACTATTTATCAACGCTTCTAAAACCAACTCAACACCTTGTTCACTGTTGCTTTTAGTTTCAAAATTAGCAATTTTTTTTACGTTTGGGTGTGCGTTTTGCATGGCGTAACTAAAATGTGCCAATTCTAGCATTTGTAAATCGTTGTTGTAGTCGCCAAAAACCATAGTTTCTTTCTTTTCAATTCCTAATTGTTTTTGGAGCATATTTAAAGCGTAACCTTTATTGGCATTTTTATGAGAAATATCAAGCCAATTTTGACCCGAAACGGTAACTTGAAACTCGTTTATGATTTCAGGAATGTGAGGAAACACTTTAATTTCTGATGATTCAAAATGGTAAACTGCTATTTTTAAAAAATTATCAGCTGTTACTTTTGTAAGGTCATCTACTACTTTATAAGCCGGATAATATTCGCTAAACTTTGAAATGAATTGAGAATCTTTAGTTTCAATATAGGCTGCTTTTCTTCCACATAACACAATATAGCAATCTTCTATTTGACGGATTTTTTCTATAGATTTTAGAACATCTTCAGAAGTTAGTTTTAAAAGAATATTGGTTTTGTTATTGTGTTGCAATAAACCACCATTTTCGGCAATGATGGAGATATCATTTTTTATGCTATCTAATTTATGTAAAATGCTTTGGTATTGCCTTCCGCTTGCAGCAACAAAATGAATATTTCGCTTTTTTAGTTCTTTAAATTGATTAAAAAAACGCTCACTTACTTCGCTTTTTGCGTTTAGTAACGTGCCGTCCATATCGGTAACAACGAGTTTAACTTCAGAAAAATCCATAAATTGGTTTTAGAAAAACAAAAATACTATTCTAAATCCGTTGTGCATTATAATTTAAAATAAAAAAGTTGTTCATCTTAATAACAACTGCAACTTATTTTAAATATAAAGAATTAATACTGTGAAATTTAAATTATTTAGTTTTTATAAACATTTTTGAAAAGCCTTGAAGCTTCACGAAATAAGTACCTTCAGTAAAATTATTGATATAAATTTCACCTTTCGGAGAATCGATAAAAGTTTTAATTACAGTTCTCCCCAACATATCTATAATTTCAACCCGACCTATATTTTGATTCTCTAAAGAAAGATTTAAATAGTCTCCTTTTGTTGGATTTGGGAATACTTTAAGTCTGTTTTGTGTATAAAGAGTTTCTTTAACACTTAATGCAGGGCTTCCTCCAAAACCAACAGTAACACCTAAATCAGATTGCTTATAAGGGCGTCTAGTTCCTCCTCCGTTAAGCTCTTCAGCTCCTGCATCAAAATTAACGGGCCTAATACCGCCTATGATATCTTCGGTCAAAAACGCATAACTTCCTATGCTATAATCTATTGCTGCACTTCCAGCTACAATGTTATAAAAGTCAGTTCCAGACGTTAACAACCCTGAGGTAACATTGATGTTATCTGTAGCGGTTACAGACCCAAAAGAATCAAAAGTACCGTTTTGTTTTATATTATTCTCGTACTTAGACGACGCTCCAATAAGCTGTGTGGTAACTTGTATAGCTCTATTGGTGCTTTCATATATGATGTTGTTCCCAATTATTACATCTTGAGGCGGCTGATTTTGAGTACCAGAACTAAATGTAGCCCCAACTCTTATCCCTAAATCGCAATCTACAAAGGTATTATTCACAATAGTTGCATTTTTTACTTGGTAATATCCACTTAGTGCGCTATTTAAGATTCCATTATGAATATTAATTCCGGCGAGACCGTTAGTATTCGAATTATTAGGATATTTAGCTCTAGTACCTTCTACATAATTATTGTGAATTTTATGGTTTTCACCCATCATGCGAATACCTCCGCTAAATGACTGGCCATTTGCTAAAAAGAAGTTATTGAAAACCTCACAGTTATCGCCATGTCTCAAAGTTAAAGCTCCTGAATAATTTTCGAATGTATTATTGTAATATTTATTGCTCCCGCTTTTGTTGGAAATCACTTCAATTTCACCAACAAAATTATAAAAATAATTATCATAAACTTCTGTAAACGAATCTGATAATGATGTTGAACTGCTTCCAATTCTAATAGCATCTTGGTCGTTATCATTATTAACTACAGAAGTTCCCTGAGGTGTTCTATCAGCAAAGTAATTATGGTGTATTTTATGAAAATTAGCCATCGTCGAACTTCTATTATCATTAATAATACTACCAACGCCGTGTTTTCCTATGAATGAACAATAGCTTACCTCGTTGTTTGCACCTCTTAACAAAATCCATTTGAATATACTTGTTTGATTAGCTACACTTTGATTAAAAGCGTCAACCTTAACATTTGTAACCTTACAATTATTGCAATCGCTGGAAGACCTAAAATCTATTAAAGGCGTGCTAGGATTTATACTAACAGAAGCATTTTGGAACACAACTCCTTCAAAATATATATAACTTCCTCCCATTTTTACATTAGTAATCCCTTCAAAAAAAACACTTCCTGGGGTTTGGGCTTTAATGGTAATAGGATTGGATGATGTTCCTGTTTTTTGAATATTTATTTGAACATTAGTCCAAACACCATTAGCCAAAGTAATTGTTGTACCCGCACTTGCATTGCTTATTGCAGTGCTCAACTCTGTATTTGTTGAAACAAGCTGTGCTTGACCAGATATAAAACTAAATAATACAATTAGCTTTAAGTAACTTAATAATTTATTCATAAAGTCTTTTGTTTAAAAACACAATAAATTTAGACTAAAAATTAATACACACTTAATTATTTTAGGATAATATTTAAAAGTTTTCTACTTTATTAAATTCTAAAAAAAAATAAGCATTTAATTGTTATAAACTTATTTTTCTAGCTCTATTTGATAATCTTATTTATTTCCTTAATTTGCAAAACTAGAAACCTCAAAAAAACTAATGACAGAAATTACAAGACTTTTTGAATTTCCATATTATCAGTTAGAAAAATTTAATTTAGATAAAGCATTCACCACAAAATATAATGGAGAATGGCAATCCATTTCTTCAAAAGAATATATAAGTCAGGTAAATGCCATTAGTAGAGGTTTGTTGCGTCTTGGTGTAAAACCTAATGATAAAATTGCTGTAATATCATCAACCAACAGAACAGAATGGAATATTACAGATATTGGTATTTTACAAATTGGCGCACAAAATGTGCCTATATATCCAACTATTTGTGCAGAAGATTACGAATATATTCTAAATCATTCAGAAGCGATTTATTGTTTCGTATCAGATGATGCTGTTCTTGAAAAATTGAATGTCATTAAAGCCAACACAAAACTTAAAGATGTTTATACTTTTGATGCTATTAGTGGAGAAAACAATTGGAAAGATGTTTTAGAACTTGGAAAAGACAACAGTAATCAAAAAGACGTTGAGCTTAGAAAAGAAGCTGTAAAACCATCAGATTTAGCTACATTAATTTATACCTCTGGCACCACAGGAAAACCTAAAGGTGTTATGTTATCCCATAAAAATATAGTGTCTAATGTTATAGATTGTGAAAAACGTGTTCCATTTAGAAAAGGGCAATCTAAAGCTTTAAGTTTTCTTCCAGTTTGTCATGTTTTTGAGCGCATGATTTTATACTTATACCAATATTGTGGTGTTGAAATCTATTTTGCTGAGTCTATTGAAAAAATGGGCGATAACCTTAAAGAGGTTAAGCCTACGGTAATAACTGCTGTTCCTCGCCTTTATGAAAAGGTATATGATAAAATTATAGCAAAAGGTGCAGATCTAACTGGCATCAAAAAAATGCTCTTCTTTTGGGCTGTTAATTTAGGATTAAAATTTGAACCCTATGGAAAAAATGGATGGTGGTATGAAACGCAACTAAAACTTGCCAGAAAACTTATTTTTAGCAAATGGCAAGAAGGTTTAGGTGGTAATTTAGAACTCATGGTATCGGGCAGTGCAGCATTACAAGTACGCTTAACTCGAGTTTTTGCTGCTGCAGGATTACCTATTATGGAAGGTTATGGTTTGACTGAAACCTCACCTGTAATTTCTGTTAACGATATGAGAAATGGAGGTTTTAAAATTGGAACTGTTGGTAAAATTATTGATAACGTAGACATTAAAATTGCAGAAGATGGCGAAATTCTTTGCAAAGGTCCTAATGTTATGATGGGATATTACAAAGATTCTAAAAAAACGGCAGAAGTAATGACTGGTGATTACTTCCACACTGGCGATATTGGAGAAATAGATGCTGGAGGTTTCTTGAAAATTACCGATCGTAAAAAGGAAATGTTCAAAACTTCTGGTGGTAAATATGTAGCTCCTGCCCTTTTAGAAAATCAATTTAAACAATCTCGTTTTATAGAACAAATTTTGGTTATTGGCGAAGGCGAAAAAATGCCAGCAGCCTTAATTCAATTAAATTATGAATTTGTTAAGGAATGGGCAAAACGACGTAATATTGATTACAAATCAAATGAAGATATTATTACCAATCCTATTTTATTGGATCGAATTCAAGAAGAAATTGATGCAGCTAATACCAACTTTGGGAAATGGGAACAAATAAAAAAGTTCGAAATAACTCCAGATATTTGGTCTATTGATGCAGGACATTTAACCCCTACAATGAAAATGAGACGCAAGATTATAAAAGAAAAATACCTTCATTTAATTGAAAAAATCTACAGAAGTTAACAGGTTTTAATTTACGAATTATCAAGCAAAAGGCTTCTTCAAATAACGAAGTAATCAAAATAAACCTCTGAAATACAAGTATTTAATATTCTTTTTATATTTTTATTGGTAACAAACCAATTAAAATTAATAAAGATGAAAACAAAAAATTTCTTAATTGCAGGTATTGTCGGCGGTATTGTCGACTTCCTTTTAGGGTGGTTATTTTACGGGATACTATTTATAGATGTGTTTCCACAACCCGAAGAAAGCTCTCAAACCATGTTATTCATATTTCTTGGTTGTATAACTTTTGGACTATTTGTATCTTACATTTACACACAATGGGCTCAGATTTCAACATTAGCTACAGGTACAAAAGCTGGAGCAACTATAGGCTTGTTTGTAGGTTTATTTTTCAATTTCTTTAATATGGCAATGAACCCTGAAGCCGTTTTAAATTTAGCAGCACTTGATGTTGCAATATCTGTTGTTATGACAGCTATTATTGGAGCAGTAATAGGTTTAGTAAATGGAAAAATAGGATAAATATTAAAAATGTATTTAATAAAACTCACACCTCTTTTGTAGAGGTGTTTTTTTTAGTTCTATTTTAATATTTTTTTTATTAATTTATTATGCATGCATAATAAATTTTACTATATTTGACAACAACAACCTCTTAATATGAAAGAAAAAACTATAGATTATCTATTAAGAACTACCTGGTTATCAGTTCAAAAAATGTATAACGAAGAAGCTGCAAAGTTTGAAAGTACCATGGCAACTGGATTTACCCTTTTAAGTATAGATCCTGAAAAAGGAACACCATCAACCGCTTTAGGTCCTAAAATGGGAATGGAAGCAACTAGTCTTTCTAGAATATTAAAAACTATGGAAAAAAGAGAGTTGATAGAACGGCACCCAAATCCAGATGATGGACGCGGTGTTATTATTAAACTTACTGAATTTGGACGTGAAAAAAGAGCCTATTCAAAACAAAAGGTTTTAACATTTAATGAAGTTATTAAGGATAATATTTCAGATGAAAAACTAAAACATTTTTATGAAGTAGCAGAAACTATAAGCGATATGGTTTCAAATAAAAAGATATACAATCAAAACGAAAGTATTTTAAAATAAAATGAGCAAACGTAGAATTAAAAAAGTAGCTATTATTGGTTCTGGTATTATGGGAAGCGGTATTGCTTGCCATTTTGCCAACATAGGTGTTGATGTTTTATTACTCGATATTGTACCTAGAGAACTTAATGACAAAGAAAAAGCTAAAGGACTTACTTTAGAAGATAAAATTGTTAGAAACAGACTGGTAAATGATGCCCTTACGGCGTCTTTAAAATCAAACCCTTCACCTATTTATCATCAACAATTTGCCAGTAGAATTACTACTGGAAATTTAGAAGATGATATTGCTAAAGTGAAAGATGTTGATTGGATTATGGAAGTTGTTGTGGAAAGGCTTGACATAAAACAACAAGTTTTTGAAAAACTAGAAAAGCATAGAACTCCAGGAACTTTAATTACAAGCAACACTTCTGGAATTCCTATAAAATTTATGAGCCAAGGACGAAGTGACGATTTCCAGAAACACTTCTGCGGCACGCACTTCTTTAATCCTGCGAGGTATTTAAAATTATTCGAAATTATTCCAGGACCAAAAACGGATGATTCTGTTTTAGAATTTTTAAATGGTTATGGAGAACAATTTCTTGGAAAAACTTCAGTAATTGCAAAAGATACACCCGCTTTTATTGGAAACAGAATTGGTATTTTTAGTATAATGAGCTTATTTCATACGGTAAAATCTATGAATTTAACCATTGAAGAAGTTGATAAACTAACTGGCCCTGTAATTGGGCGTCCAAAATCAGCAACTTTCAGAACTGTAGATGTAGTTGGTTTAGACACACTCGTTCACGTTGCCAACGGTATTGCAGATAATTGTAAAAATGATGAACAGTTAGAGTTATTTAAACTTCCAGATTTCATCAATACCATGATGGAAAACAAATGGTTAGGAAGTAAGACAGGACAAGGTTTTTATAAAAAAAATGTATCTGCTGATGGTAGTAAAGAAATTCTTTCT
>JBAQZZ010000212.1:0-11598 GCA_049791475.1 Flavobacteriaceae bacterium
ACTACTATTTCTGCATCAGCGATAGTTACTTTATCTGTGGCTTTATCAACCGATTTAATTGTAACGCCTAATTCTGAAATTGAAGGTGAAAAATCTTCTACAGCAGCATTTCCACTATTTTCAACTAAACCGAATGAGTTGTTTGAAACACCAATAATTTTAACATCGGTATTTATTTGCGTCATTTCAAAAGCTTTATTTGTAAAAGCAGTACGTTTTACCGTAAAAGGTGAAGTGCTTGAAGGCGAAGCAATAACATTAGATGCATAACCCGCATTTAAGCCTACAGCTAAAAGAGGTGCTAAATATTTACTATCTGCACTTGAGCTTACGACAACAACTTTCGCAGCTTCTTTTTCAGCAGCTTCCTTAATTGCTTCCGCATAACCGTTAGCATTAAAAGCACTCAAATTTGAATTGGATACATTTAAAACTTTATCAACACCATAGTTGCCTAATTCTGATGTATTATCAACGTTAATAGTTACCGCAGTTACTGTGGTTCCTAGTTTATCGGCAACAGCTTTGGCATATGATGCTACTTCTAAAGCTGTTTTTTTAAATTTTCCTTGTTCTGATTCTGTGTATACTAAAACTGACATAATGTTAAATTTTTTTTCTCACCCCAACCCCTCTCCGAAGGAGAGGGGTTTTTGAGCTTGTTTGTGTTTTATATCCTAATTTTCCGTACCCAGTTCCCCTCCTTCGGAGAGGTTTTGAGTTCGATTGTTTTTTAAATATTAATTCGGTCTTTTTTAACCATATCCTTCTGCAAACGTTTCCCCTCGTTCGGAGGGGCCAGGGGAGGCCTATATAACCTTAGCTTCGTTATGAAGTAAGCTTATTAATTCATCTAAATTATCTGGAGATACTAAAGTAACAGCACCTTTAGGCGTTGGTTTTTCAAATGAAACAGAATTTGTTTCAGCATTCGCATCAATGGGTTCAGCTACCGTTAATGGTTTTTGACGCGCCATCATAATACCACGCATGTTTGGGATGCGTAAATCACTTTCTTCAACTAAGCCTTTTTGACCACCAATTACTAATGGTAATGCTGTTGAAACAGTTTCTTTACCACCATCAATTTCTCTAATAGCTGTTGCAGTTGTGCCTTCTATTTCTAAACTAATACAATTATTTACAAAGTTGGCATTAGTTAAGCCCGCAATCATACCAGGTACCATTCCGCCATTATAATCAATAGATTCACGACCTGCAATTACTAAATCGTAACCACCATCTTTAACAATGTTTGCCAATTGTTTCGCAACCGAAAAACCATCAGTAGCAGGCGTATTCACTCTAATTGCAGCATCTGCGCCTATAGCTAAAGCTTTACGTAAAGTAGGCTCGGTTTCAGCACCACCAACATTTACAACGGTAACATGTGCACCTTGTTTTTCTTTAAACCACATAGCACGTGTTAAACCAAATTCATCATTTGGATTAATAACAAATTGTACGCCATTTGTATCAAACTTTGTATTGCCTTCAGTAAAATTAATCTTTGAAGTTGTGTCTGGAACATGACTAATACAGACTAGTATTTTCATAATATTTGGTATTTAAATGTCTTATTTTTTAAATCGGTACGAAGTTAAATATTTTATTTTGAAAAATACTATGCGTGCATAATAAATTTTGAAAATTCTTTTAACAGAGTTAGTCATTTATTGTTATTTTTGCAACTCGATTTAAAATATATTCAATGAAGACAATTCAATTTAGAGAAGCTATTTGCGAAGCCATGAGCGAAGAAATGCGTCGTGACGAAAGTGTTTATTTAATGGGTGAAGAAGTAGCAGAATATAATGGTGCTTACAAAGCTTCAAAAGGTATGTTAGACGAATTTGGTGCAAAACGAGTTATAGACACACCAATTGCAGAGCTTGGTTTTGCAGGTATAGCAATAGGTTCAACAATGACTGGAAACAGACCAATTGTTGAGTACATGACCTTCAACTTTTCTCTAGTTGGCATTGATCAAATTATAAATAATGCTGCGAAAATCAGACAAATGTCTGGTGGGCAGTTTAAATGTCCCATTGTTTTTCGTGGACCAACAGCTTCAGCTGGACAGTTAGGTGCAACCCATTCGCAAGCTTTTGAAAACTGGTTTGCAAATACACCTGGTTTAAAAGTTGTGGTTCCTTCTAATCCTTATGATGCAAAAGGACTTTTAAAAGCTGCAATTCGTGATGATGATCCAGTTATTTTTATGGAAAGTGAGCAAATGTATGGAGATAAAGGTGAAGTGCCAGAAGGTGAATACGTTTTGCCAATTGGTGTTGCCGATATTAAAAGAGAAGGAACGGATGTTACAATTGTATCTTTTGGAAAAATAATTAAAGAAGCCTATAAAGCTGCTGACGAATTAGAAAAAGAAGGCATTTCTTGTGAAATTATCGACTTACGTACAGTTCGTCCGATGGATAGAAAAGCTATTTTAGAATCGGTTAAGAAAACCAACAGATTAGTAATTTTGGAAGAAGCATGGCCTTTTGGAAATGTGGCATCTGAAATTACTTATTTAATTCAAAATGAAGCTTTTGATTATTTAGATGCGCCAATACAAAGAATTAATACCGCAGATACACCTGCACCGTATTCACCAGTTTTATTAGCAGAGTGGTTACCAAACTATGAAGATGTTATAAAAGCTGTTAAAAAGGTGATGTACAAATAAATAAAGTGAAATTTTATACGTTATGTAAACTTCATTAGCATGATTGTTGATGAAGTTTTTTTATAATATGAATTTAAGACTACTTAGTATATTTTTTTTCTTCGGAATTATTTCTGTTTTTTCTCAAACAAAAGTTAGTGGTTATGTTTTTGATGAGTTTAACGAACCAGTTTCTTTCGCAAATATCATATTTAAAGGTTCCACTCAGGGAACTATAACAGATGAGAACGGGAAGTTTTATTTAGAATCAGATGAAACCTGGACAGCTTTAACCATTTCTTTTATTGGTTACGAAACTTTAGATATTCCGCTTACTAAAAAAGTAAATTACGATTTAAAATTCACTTTAAAAGAAGAAGCTTCTCAACTAGATCAAGTTTTTATAGTATCTGGAAAACAATCAAAAAAAGATAATCCGGCCATTGATCTACTCAGAAAAGTTTGGGCAAATAAACGAAGTAACGGATTAAAACGATTTAAACAATACGAATATGATAAATACGAAAAAGTAGAGTTTGACATCAATACCATAGATAGTGCGCTCATAAAAAGTAAGCTTTTTAGAGGTATGGAATTTGTTTTTGATCAAGTTGATACATCCAGAGTTACGGGTAAAACCTATTTGCCTATGTTTATTAATGAAGCGGTTTCAAAGGTTTATGGCGATAATATTCTAAAAAAAGAAAAGGAAGATTTAAAAGGAAATAAGAATTCTGGTTTTAGTGACAATCAAGTTATTATCGATTTTGTTGATGATTTGTATTCTGATTTTGATGTTTACGATAATTATCTTCAGTTTTTCGATAAAAGTTTTGTTAGTCCGCTTTCAAGAACTGGTATTAACACCTATAATTATGTGTTGTCTGACAGTGCATTTATAGATAATAAATGGTGTTACAATATTATATACTACCCTCGCAGAAAAAACGAATTGACCTTTAAAGGCGATTTCTGGGTTGTAGATACCACTTATGCGATTAAAGATATAAACCTTCAAGCATCAAAAAGTGCGAATATAAACTGGGTTAAAGATATTTACATAGAGCAAGAATTTGAAGTTTTAAACGATTCGTTATTCCTTGTAAAACGTGATTATATGATGAGTGATTTCGCCTTTAGCAAAAAGGAAAAATCGCGAGGTATTTATGGAAAACGCACAACACTTTACAACAATTATAAATTTGATGTTGAAAAGGATAAAAAATTCTACGACACCGAAGTTTACAACTACGATAAAGACGTTTACGATAGAGATGACACCTTTTGGGCTGAAAATCGTTTAGAAGATTTAAATAAAGATGAACAAGGCGTTTACAAAATGTTAGACACCTTAAAAACCGTAAAAAAATTCAAGCGATTATATAATCTTGGAAGTATTTTATCCTCTGGATACATTGAGTTTAATTCACTGCCTCTAGATTACGGGCCCATTTTTTCAACCTTTGGATTTAATGAAGTAGAAGGTTTGCGTTTGCGAACTGGTGGACGAACTTATTTTGGAAGAAACGACCTTTGGCGATTAGAAGGTTTTCTGGCGTATGGTTTTAGAGATGATAAATTTAAATACGGTATTTCGGGAAAATGGTTACTAGATAAAAAGAATCGCTTAATTATTTCGGGAGGAAACAGGCGTGATGTTGAGCAAATAGGAGCAAGTTTAACAACAAGTGCAGATGTTTTGGGGCGTAGTTTAGCATCTTCATCAGTGGTTAATACAGGAGCAAATGATAAGCTAACCTCAATAAATTTAACCAGTTTAGCTATTGAAGCAGAACCGTGGCGCAACGTTATATTTAGGTTGGGTGCCAACTATAGAACTTTAGAGTCTGCATCACCAACATTTAGTTTAGATTATAATACGCCGAATGGTATTGAAAGCGACATTAAACAATTTGAAACGTCTTTATCAGTATCCTATTTTCCAAAACGAAAAATGACAGGTTTTGGCGTGGAGCGCTTAAATGCAAATGATGATTTTGCGCGTTTATTTACCCAAGTTAGTAAAGGTGATAAAAACATTTTTAATAGCGATTTTGATTATACAAAAGTGCAATTTTCATACATTCAACCTTGGCAAGTGGGTGGTTTTGGCAGATTAACAACTACAGTTGAAGCTGGTAAAACCTTTGGCAAAGTGCCTTTAGGTTTGCTAAGTGTTATTCCCGGAAACCAAACCTATTTTTCAATATATAACACCTTTTCTCAGTTAGATTTTTACGAGTTTGTGTCCGATACTTATACCTCTTTTCATTTGGAACATAATTTTAATGGACGCTTTTTCTCTAGAATACCATTTTTAAGGAAATTAAATCTTAGAGAAATTGTTAGTGTACGTGGTGTTTGGGGCGAAATTTCAGATGAAAACAGAGTATTAAATACAACGGGTTTGCCCAATAGTATTCCTTTGGTTGCGCCATCTAATAATCCGTATTACGAATACAGCTTTGGTATAGGTAATATTTTTAAAGTATTTAGAATCGATTTTAATTTTAGAGGAAATTATAAAGATGATACGCTAAACCCAGATGCTAGAAAGTTTGGTATTACAGGTAGTTTTGGGTTTTACTTTTAATTGTTATTTATTTCAGATTTACGCATAGGCATAACATCTATTACAGCAAATAAATCTTTACAAGTAAGTAGCGTACTTTGTCTTAATTTTATACCGCCATCTAACCCTATTAATAAAACCTCAAAAGGGGTGTTTGTTTTTTTGTGAGTTTTATAGAGTTCTGTTGTTTTTTGCCAATCACTATGTTCTAATAATCCTGCTTTATAACCGTCTTTTTTAATTTGATAGAGAATTATTTTTCGTTCTTCAAGTTCTTTTTGATGATTATTTAATTCTATAATTTGCTTTTTAAAAACAGGACTATCTATGTTGTCAGTTAAAATTAAAAGCAATCTATTCTCCCACCTATGAGATTTTATGTTTTGACTATAAATCGCGTTCATATTTAGAAAAAATAAAATAAATAAAACTGTTCTTAAAACTTGCATGAAAGTAGGAATTAGGACCAAAATATTTAAATGAGTTCAATTCTAGCTAATCTATTTTGTTATGATGAAACATAAATATTATTTAAGAATTAAATAAAAAATATAAATAAAAATTTATTAATCACATTAGTTACCTTTGATAAAGCAAAATGATTAATAGTAACAGGAAAAAAATTGTTTAGTTTAGTTTAATAGTGAAATTAGTTTATGTTGAATTGGTTAGTCAAGAGTTAAAACCCATGTGGAGACATGGATTTTTTTGTTTAAACTATTTTTTAGTTCCTCCATCTTTAAAATTATCAAATTCCGATTTATTTTCAACTTTAGGGAAGTTATTATTTTCCATATTTGTATCCGCAAATTCAAAATTTGGGTCTAAATTAATTTTGCTCACCTCTTTAGCTTTAACAAAAGTCTTTTTAACCTCATATTCGTTTTTTCTCCAAATTTGTGAGGGAAGTCTATCTATTTCAGAAGTTCCATCAGTGTAAATCCATTCTATAGTAACAGGCATAACAAGTCCGCCTTTATTTTTAATAGTAACTTCGTAAATGTTTTTACCAGATAATTGTTTTCTAATTTCTGGTTCATCCAATCGCGATAAAAACTGCCCGTATTCAGAATCTGGTGTTGATGTCATGGTGATAACTTCCGGACCGTTAGAAAAGTCTTTCGCTTCAGCGGCAGGATTATCTCCAGAGGCTTCAATTTTTACTTTTGAATTTTTATTTTGATCTTCAATATTCGAATTCTCCTCAAAAACTTTAAACCATTTTACATTACTAAGTTCCATGTCTACGTTATCGGTAGTAAAAAACCAACCTCTGTAAAACCAATCTAAATCGGTAGCGGTAGCGTCTTCAAGAGTTCTGAATAAATCACTAGGATTCGGATGTTTATATTTCCATCTATTAGCGTATTCTTTAAAAGCTTCATCAAATAATTCTTTTCCAATTATAGAATTCCTCAACATTTGTAACCCAACAGTAGGCTTCATATAAAAATTAGCCCCAAATTGGCTCATTAATTCATTATCAGAGGTGGTCATTATGGGGCGTAAAATATTTTTATCACCACTCATAAATGGCACGATAGTTTTTGGTGTTACACTATTAAAATCTGGATAACGTTCTGCAACGGTGCGTTGGTGTAAAAAGGTGTTTAAGCCTTCGTCCATCCACATCCATTTACGCTCGTCTGAACTTACAATCATAGGAAACCAATTATGCCCAACTTCATGAATTATAGTACCTATCATACCTTGTTTAGCTCTGTCACTCATTGCTCCATTTATGGTGCGTCCACCATTGAAACTAATCATTGGAAATTCCATACCAATATTAGAGGTGTTTACAGAAATAGCAACAGGATACGGATAATCAAAAGTAGCCTCAGAATAAACTTCTAAAGCATGCATAACCGCTTTGGTTGATTCTTCTTGCCATACTGGTAAACCTTCTTTTGGGTAATAAGACATGGCCATAACGGTATTAGTTGGTAATTTTACTGCTTGTGCATCCCACATAAATTTTCGAGAGGATGCAAAAGCAAAATCACGTACATTTTTAGCACTGTATTTCCATGTTTTTAGCTTTGTAGATTTTTGTTTTTCGTTAGCCTCAGCTTCTTCTTTTGTGATAATCATAACAGGCTTATCAAAAGATTTTTTAGCGGCATCAAACCTTTGTCTTTGGGTTTTTGTTAAAACCGCTTCACTATTTTGTAATGCGCCAGTTGAAGCAATTATATGATCTTCGGGTACAGTTATCTCAACATTGTAATCGCCAAATTCTAAAGCAAATTCACCTAGTTTTTGAAATTGCTGATTTTGCCAGCCTTCCGTATCATTATAAACGGCCATTCTAGGAAACCAATGAGCTATTAGGTAAACGGTATTATCATCTTCAGGGAAATATTCGTAACCTTCTCTTGATAACAAATACATACTTCTATCGGTTATTGGGTACGACCAAGCCATAGAAAAACGCATAGATTCTCCAGATTTAAGCGGCACATTTAATTTAACCTTCATCATGGTATTATTAACCAAGGTTTTTAGATTATTTCCATTAGTATCTTTTACATATTTAATTGAATACCCTGCAGGAAAATCGATAGCTCTAGTTAAAAACTGCATTTTTCTGGCAGACATCTCATCTTTCACATTGTTATTAATATCACCAAAATCTTCATTTTCTTTTTTGTTAACGTTTTGTTCAAGTTGTATCCATAAATAGCTTAAATCATCTGGAGAATTATTAAAATAGGTAATCGTTTCTTCACCGGTAAGTATGTTGGTTTTTTCATCAATCGCTGCTTTAATATTGTAATTAGCGCGTTGTTGCCAATACGCTTTTCCTGGAGCACCACTAGCTGTTCGGTATGAGTTTGGTGGCGCAATCATATTATCAATAGGTTCAAATTTACCTTGCCACGGTTGATTTTGAGATTGAATGTTGGAATAAGAAAAGGCCGAAATTAAAAGGAGTAATAGTAGTCGCATTTTTTGATGGAGTTAGTCGTTTCAAATTAATGCTACAATATAATAATATTATGATAAAATTTTAGCTTTGAGTTTTGATAATCAATAATTTATTAACGAATTTGATGTGTTAAGTCTAAAAATGAAAGTAATTAAAAGATTACTTCTCTTAATTATAGATATGTTTTAATGTTAAGAAACGATTAATTTAGATAAAAAAACTAAAAACCCTTTAAAACACTAGGTTTTGTTTTGTTTGCTACACTGGTGTTCAGTACATTTGCAACCCTAAATAGAAACAATAATATGAGTAAGAAAGGAAAATTATCTTTTGATGTATTAATTGAAATACCAAAAGGAAGTAGAAATAAATACGAATACGATTTCACTTTACATAAAATTCGTTTTGATAGAACCTTGTTTTCATCAATGATGTATCCGGGAGATTATGGATTTGTTCCTGAAACTTTAGCATTAGATCAAGATCCTTTAGATGTTTTGGTGTTATCAACAGAGCCGTCATATCCCATGGTTGTCATGGAAGTAATGCCAATAGGTGTTTTTCATATGACTGATGAAAAAGGACCAGATGAGAAAATAATTTGCGTTCCAGTATCCGATCCCGTTTGGAGCAAACGTTCAGATATTGCTGATTTAAATCCACACAGACTAAAAGAAATAGAACACTTTTTTCAAGTATATAAAGATTTAGAAAAGAAAAAAGTTGATACAGGTGGTTGGGGAAATGCTGAAGAAGCCATCAAAATATATCACGAATGTGTAAAACGATATGACGAAAGCGAGCACAAGAAAAATAGAAGCTTTACTATATAGATTATCATATTCTCAAAATATCTAAATATAATTAAACCACCTTAAATTTAAGGTGGTTTTTTTTATCACTTATATTTTCATATTTTCGTCCAGTTAAAAAATAATTAATTTAAAACTGACTAACTAATATGGAATTAATAGTAAAATTTTTACCTCTTTTTGGCGTTGTCGCTTTAATTTTCGTTTTTCTTAAAAGCGGATGGGTTTCAAAACAAGACGTTGGTAATGAAAAAATGTCCCGTATCGCTAAGAATATAGCAGACGGCGCTATGGCGTTTTTAAAAGCCGAATATAAGGTTTTAGCAATTTTCGTAGCGGCAGTCGCTGTCTTGCTGTACTTTAAAGGTGCTTCAGAAGCAGGCTCTAGCGGGATGGTAGCAATATCATTTATTGTAGGAGCTATTTGTTCTGCCTTAGCCGGATTCATAGGGATGAAAGTGGCAACCAAAGCCAATGTTAGAACTACGGAAGCTGCAAGAACATCTTTAGGTCGTGCATTAGAAGTAGCGTTTGCTGGTGGTGCTGTAATGGGCTTAGGTGTTGTAGGTTTAGGTATTTTAGGATTAAGTGGTTTGTTTATGCTTTACCAAAATATGTGGCCTGGAGCTGAAAATTTATCAATGGTATTAAATGTGCTTTCAGGATTTTCATTAGGAGCATCATCTATAGCATTATTTGCGCGTGTTGGTGGTGGTATTTATACAAAAGCTGCCGATGTTGGAGCCGATTTAGTAGGTAAAGTTGAAGCTGGTATTCCTGAAGATCACCCATTAAATCCTGCAACTATCGCAGATAATGTTGGTGATAATGTTGGAGATGTTGCAGGAATGGGCGCCGATTTATTTGAATCTTATGTTGGTTCTATTATTGGTACAATGGTATTAGGAGCTTTTATTTTAACACCGGATTTTGATGGTTTAGGAGCAGTTTATTTACCTCTAGTTTTAGGAGCTGTAGGTATCATCATGTCTATATTAGGAACGTTTTTCGTAAAAGTAAAAGATGGTGGAAATCCACAAACAGCATTGAATATTGGAGAGTTTGGTTCAGCCGGATTAATGGTTGTAGCATCTTATTTTATTATAAATGCTTTAATTCCTGAATCTGTAGAAGGTTTACCTTTTGGAGCTTGGGGCGTTTTTATGGCTACCATTGCTGGTTTAGTTGCTGGTTTAGGTGTAGGTAAAATAACAGAATATTACACGGCTACAGGTAAAAAACCTGTAATGTCTATTGTAAAACAATCAGAAACAGGAGCGGCTACAAATATTATTGCTGGTTTAGGTGTTGGTATGATGTCAACAATGATTCCTATTCTTTTAATAGCTGCTGCTATTATGATTTCACATCATTTTGCTGGATTATATGGTATTGCTATTGCTGCGGTAGGAATGTTAGCAAATACAGGTATTCAATTGGCTGTTGATGCTTACGGACCAATTTGTGATAATGCAGGTGGTATTGCTGAAATGGCAGAATTACCAAGTGAGGTTCGTGAACGTACTGATAAATTAGATGCTGTTGGTAATACAACGGCAGCTGTTGGTAAAGGTTTTGCTATTGCTTCTGCAGCTCTAACTGCCTTGGCTTTATTTGCAGCTTTTATGAAGACAGCTGGCGTTATTGCCATTGATGTGTCAAAACCAGGTATTATGGCAGGCTTATTAGTAGGTGGTATGTTACCCTTTGTATTTTCTGCTTTGTCAATGAATGCTGTTGGTCGTGCAGCCATGGCAATGATTGAAGAAGTTCGTCGTCAATTTAGAGATATTCCTGAACTTAAAGCGGCGCTAGGCGTTATGAGAAAGTATGACTCTGATATGACTAAAGCTTCTGAAGCAGATAGAAAAATATTTGATGCTGCTGATGGTGTTGCAGATTATGGAAAGTGTATTGATATTTCAACTAAAGCGTCTATCAAAGAAATGGTATTACCAGGATTATTAGCAATTGCTGTTCCTGTTGCTGTTGGATTTTTAGGCGGCGCAGAAATGTTAGGAGGTTTACTTGCAGGAGTTACTACTTGTGGGGTGCTTATGGCAATCTTCCAATCTAATGCTGGTGGTGCTTGGGATAATGCTAAGAAAACTATTGAAGAACAAGGTAAAAAAGGTACAGATGCCCATAAAGCCGCAGTAGTTGGAGATACTGTTGGAGATCCATTTAAAGATACTTCAGGGCCTTCATTAAATATTTTATTAAAATTAATGTCAGTGGTAGCATTGGTAATCGCGCCAAGTATTGCTATTACTTCAGATGGATTAGCGTCTTATAATTCTGAAAATAATACTATTGAAAATGTTGAAATCACTAAGGAAGTTAAAGTAGAAATGAATAAAAATCAAGATGGCACCGTTAAAGCAGTTGTTACAACTTTAACTATTGAAAACGGTGAAGAATCAACTACTTTTGAAACTTTTGAAGGAAGCGAAGATGAAGTAAAAGGTAGTATTGATGCTTTAAAAAACAAAAGTATACATATCAAAACAGGAGTTTAAAAAAGAACTTTTTAATAAAGTATATGTGTTGATTTAAAAAAAAGAATGCGTTTTTAAAAACGCATTCTTTTTTTATTAGTGTAAATGAGCTTAAA
>JBAQZZ010000213.1:0-1931 GCA_049791475.1 Flavobacteriaceae bacterium
CATTATAACAAATCTATTAATTTAGATTTGTTGCGTTAAGTTATTGAATAGAGCTCAGTTTTTTCAAATTGTACACAACGGTTTGTGTATGGTTAGTTGCGTGGTTAAGCACCTAATTTAGCAAATAAATCACAGATAGAATATTCCGCAGGAATGTTCGTAAGTCGGCAGTGACCTAGCAATTAATTATAGCATCCATGAAAAAGCAGAAAGTCCAGTATCTTTAAGGTTCACCAAAACAATTAAGATATGAAATCTGAACAAACTGCCCAACCAAAGTTATACATTGGCATTGATATCCACAAACGTAGCTGGAAAATTCACTGCTCGACCGATTTGTTTTCTGGAAAATCATTTACCATGCCACCAAAACCAGATGTATTAAAAACGTACGTCTCCACCCATTTCCGGGATCACGAAGTTTCAACAGCTTATGAGGCAGGTTGCTGTGGTTATTATGCACATCGTAGTTTTGAGAGTTATGGATGGCGCTCATTAGTTGTTAATCCGGCCGACATCCATCGCAAGGGAAAAGAACGCTTTACCAAAACCGATAAGATCGATGCCCAACTAATAGCAAGAGAACTGAAGGACGGAAGATTGGAGTGTATTCACATTCCAGAAGTAGAACGAGAACAACTACGAAGTCTTTTTAGAAGGCGTAACGATCTTGTAAAGGATTTTAGGCGCGTAAAGAGCTATATAAAAATGCAGTTGCTTTATTTTGGGGTCAGCATTCCAGAAGCATTCGATAATGACCATTGGAGTCATGATTTTAGGGCTTGGATTGACGCTATTATTTTTAACCATCCCACAGCACGGGAGACACTTGATAGTAGAATGCGCAGTTTTAGATTTATAGATAAGGAACTGAGAGATGTTTCCTCAAAGCTGCGTGCTTATTGCCGTAAGCATTATAAAAAGGACTATTACTTGCTTCGCAGCATCCCAGGAATAGGAGGCATTGTAGCTTGCGGGATTATTTGCGAGTTGGGAGATTTGCGGCGTTTTAACAACATCAAACATTTGGCAGGCTACGTAGGTCTGGCACCGGGGGTGCACCAAAGTGGCGATAATCAGCGGGCCACGGGCATTACCATACGAGCACACCGCTTGATGCGGAGCTATTTTATAGAAGCTTCATGGCAAGCCATACGAACCGATCCTGTGATGCAGGCCTATTATAGAAAACATTTAGGGAAGAACGCTAAGAGTATCATTGTAAAAATAGCTCGTAAATTATTGAGTAGAACCTTAGCAGTTATAAAAACCGAAACACCATACACCATAGGTGTTATAGAATAATATAAACCAATAACAGAGCTCACAAAGAAGTAGCAAAACCTGAATCACAAAACACCGTAGGTGAACCAAATTATTAGGTATCACACATTTTTAGCAAGTGGCCAGGTTTATTATAACTTATAATCATACAGATGCTGGTGACCGTCATAATTTTAGAATGGATCACATATAGGATGCGGAGCAAGTTATTTAAAGGCATTGAAATATTGATAATCCTATCGGAATTATCAACATTCCAACACCACAGAACCACCATTATGAGATAATTAAAAAATAAATATTAACTTTGGAGAACTAGGCTAGTGCTTTTCATAGGATACGGTGTTGGCAGTAGTGTTTTTATTTCTTTCTATTATTCAAATCATATTTGCGATAGGATTTATAAACGTGTTGGTAATAAACATTTTCAAATGGAAGACCCTCAAACCTAAATTTGCAAAAAATGTGAGGACAATTATAATAATCATCACCTTCGATGTCATATTCTACTATGTCCGAAAAATTTATTTGTCCAATTTTTATTACGCTTAATAATTCTCCAGTTATTTCGGTGTCTTGATATGCATAATCCCAAGAATTATCTTCATAAACTTGAATGGTTTCAATTCCAATAATAAATTCCATTC
>JBAQZZ010000214.1:0-13281 GCA_049791475.1 Flavobacteriaceae bacterium
AATAAAAATCTGATATTAAAACTATTAAAAAGTAGCATCACTAATGTCGATTTACCGGTCTGGGATTTAATGATGAAAAACATCTACGATACCGGTGCGTATAATTTAAGTCAAGATGATTTTAAACTGAATATCTTTTATAACGAAGCATCGCCATTAAACTATATTTCGCCAGTTGGTACAACGCCTTTTCCAACGCCTGGGCAAAATGAAGATCCATTAAACGAAAGTCCTTTATTAAGAGTTTTTAATCTAGATAAATTAAACTTCAATAACGACCCGCAATTAAAAGGTGATGGTTTTTTCGATTTTGTACCCGGAATAACAGTTATTCCGCAGCAGGGTAAAATTATATTTCCTAGTGCTGAACCTTTCGGAGAATTCTTATTCAATACCCTTTCACTTAATAATGGGGAGGTTTATACGGACGCTAATACCTATAATGAAAATCAAACAAAATATGTTTACAATATACTTTATAGCAGCACCAAAACAGCTGCTTTAGAAGAAGTTGAAAAAAATAAATTTAAAATTCAAGGGCGTTATAAATCATCTGGAAGTAACGGCATTCCTTTAGGTGCTTTTAATGTGCCTCGTGGTTCGGTTAGAGTTACTGCTGGTGGTCGTGTTTTAGTTGAAGGTGTTGATTATACTGTGAACTATAACGCAGGAACAGTTCAAATTTTAGACGAAGCTTTAAAAGCCTCAAATACCCCCATAGAAGTTTCTACTGAAAATAATGCTGTTTTTGGTCAACAAACCAGACGTTTCACGGGAATTAATGTGGAGCATAAGTTTAATGAAAACTTTGTTTTAGGCGGTACCCTTTTAAACCTTAACGAACGCCCAATAACGCAAAAGGCTAACTTTGGTACAGAACCTATAAACAATACCATTTTTGGATTTAATGGAAATTTTTCATCCAAAGTACCTTTCTTAACACGGTTAGCAAATAAATTACCTAATATTGATACCGATGCTGAATCAAATATATCTCTGAGAGGAGAATTTGCATATCTAGCACCAGGATCACCAAGCGGAACAAACTTTAATGGCGAAGCCACATCGTATATTGATGATTTTGAAGGCTCACAAAATGGTATCGATTTACGGTCACAGCAATCTTGGTTTTTATCTAGTAGACCTTTAGGTTTAAATCTAGATAATAACCCCAATGCAGACGAAAATGGCATTCAAAACGGTTACGAAAGAGCGCTTTTAAATTGGTATAGTATAGATCCTATTTTTTACAGCAGTCAAAGACCAGACGGAATATCTGATGAAGACTTATCTAGCTTATACACCAGTCGTGTTTTTATAAACGAATTATTTCCTGATAGAGATATAGTACAGGGGCAAAACTCAGTATTATTTACTTTAGATTTAGCGTATTATCCACAAGAACGTGGTCCTTATAACTATGACCCTGCAGCAGCGGATGGAATAAGTTCAATTGAAGCTAGTGATAGTTGGGCAGGTATTACACGACAGTTAACTTCTACAGATTTTGAACAGCAAAATGTAGAGTATATTGATTTTTGGTTACAAGATCCTTTTCAAGATAACCCTTCAAATCCTGGTGGTAAATTAGTATTTAATCTTGGTAATATTTCTGAGGATATTATAAAAGACGGTAGAAAGTTATACGAAAATGGACTTCCACAAAATGGAGATGTATCACTTTTACCTCCAACCCAATGGGGAACTGTAGTGCCACAAAATCAATCCTTAATTTATGCTTTTGATACCACTGGTGAGGAACGAACTAATCAAGATGTGGGTTATGATGGTTATTCAGATATTGAAGAAATGCAAGAAATTGTCTCAACTAGCACAGATCCTGTAGAACAGGCTCGTATTGCACAAATTAATGCCGCCATAGCTCCTTTTAGAACTTTAGAAGATCCAGCAAACGATAACTACCAATTTTTCTTAAAT
Source organism: Flavobacteriaceae bacterium (assembly GCA_049791475.1). GTDB lineage: Bacteria > Bacteroidota > Bacteroidia > Flavobacteriales > Flavobacteriaceae > CAXBID01. The sequence goes on from JBAQZZ010000214.1 coordinate 1,939, forward strand.
GCGGAAGGCAATATTTTCGATCGCTATAAAAAATATAACGGCGTAGAAGGAAACACCCCTGATACGTTTACCGATACACAGCGGGGTACCAATACACAACCCGATGTTGAGGATATTAACCGTGATAATACCATGAACACGATTGATAGTTATTTTGAATATGAATTAGATATTACCAGACAAAATTTACCTTTATCTAAAGCTGATTTTGAGAACCTTCCAAATACAAATCGTTTAAAAGAATTTTTAAGAGATTTTAAAGAAACACCGCGAACGCTTCCAAACGGAGATACAAGAAATGTAAGATGGTATCAATTTAGAATCCCAATTAATGTGCCTCTGGAAAAGTTTGATGACCCAGCGATTCCTGAATACAATCGATATGGTGGTATTACCGATTTTAGATCTATTCGTTTTACGAGAATCTTTTTAAAAGAATTTGAACAACCTACAGTATTTCGTTTTGGAACTTTAGATTTGGTAAGAAGTGATTGGAGACGTTATACCCAAGCTTTAGATATAAATGACCCTACGCCAGATGATCCACAAACCGATTTCACCGTTGGTATTATTGGAACACTTGAAAATGAGGGAAGTTATGATAGACCTCCAGGAATTGAGCCAGAACAGTTATTTAATAACAATACCGTAGTTAATCAAAATGAGCAATCGCTAGTTGTAAAAGTTTGTAATTTGGAAACTGAAGACTCTAAAGCAGTGTTTAAAAACATTAGTATTGATATGCGTCAATTCAATCGTATAAGAATGTTTATGCACGCTGAAGATGGAGAATCTGGAACAGGAAGTTTAGCAAGTGATGAATTAGTAGGTTTTATTAGAATGGGTAACGACCTTAATGAAAACTACTATCAAATAGAAATTCCTTTACAAGTCTCAACATCTACAACAAGAGAAGGGTTATGGCCAGAAGCCAATGAAATTAATTTGCCTATAGAATTATTAGGACAAATTAAAGCTTTAGGAATTGCAGATGGCACTTTAAGCAATATAGAAGCTACATTTTATGATGTTGTAAACAATGAAGCTATTCCTGTTTCAGATCCTTTTTCAGGATATGTTCCGGGTCAACACAGAATAGCCATAAAAGGAAACCCAAATTTTGGTGATGTAAGAACGCTTATGGTTGGTGTGAAAAATGCCACGAGTAGAAACGATGTTTGTGGAGAAGTTTGGTTCAACGAATTGCGTTTATCTGACATGGATAACGAAGGGGGTTGGGCAGCAGTAGTAAGTTTAGATACCAATATTGCAGATTTTGCAAATGTAAGTGCCACAGCAAGACAAAGTACTTCTGGTTTTGGTTCGCTTGAGCAAGGCCCAAGTCAACGAAGTTTAGAAGATGTTAAGCAATACGATGTTGTAACTAATATAAATGTTGGGCAGTTACTACCAAAAAAATGGGGTATTCAGGTGCCGTTTAATTATTCGCAAAGTGAAGAGTTGATAACGCCAAAATACGATCAGTTTTATGAAGATTTAACTTTACAATCTAGATTAGATGCAGCCGGCAGTAATGCTGAAAGAGAAACTATAAAAGAACAATCAGAAGATTATACACGACGACAAAGCATCAACTTTATTGGTGTCAAGAAAAATAGAACAACAGATGCGACACCACGTATGTACGATGTTGAAAATTTAACCTTCAATTATTCATATAACAAAGTTGAGCAGAGAAACTTCGAAATTGAAAACTCGGTTAATAAAACCTTGCGCATGGGTGCAAATTATGTATTCAATTTTAATCCTGTAAAAATTGAACCTTTTAAAAATAACGATTCTTTATTTACGGGTAAATATTGGAAAATATTAAAAGACTTTAACCTTAATTTACTGCCAGCTAGTTTCGCAGTTAACACCAATTTAAACAGACAATTTAATAAGCAAAAGTTTAGAGAAATTGATCTTGGAGCTGGTAATATAGGTATTGAAGAATTATTTAGACGTAATTATACATTCAACTTTGAGTATAATATCAATTACAATTTAACCGATGCTTTACAGTTTAATTTTTCTGCATCAAATAATAATATAGTTCGTAATTATTTTAAAGATAACATCATTAATGGTGAGCAAGATGCCACATTAGATGTTTGGGATGGTCTCTTTGATTTTGGTGATCCCAATAGGCAATCACAGCGCTTAGGCATTACTTACCAAATACCCATTAATAAAATTCCAGCCTTTAGTTTTATAAATGCGACCTATGAATATGGTGGCGATTTTCAATGGCAAAAAGGATCGGATTTATTTGGTAATTTAGATTATGAAGGACAAACGTATGATTTAGGAAACACCATTCAAAATTCTAATACGCATAATATAAATGCGTCATTAGATATGAATAAGTTTTACAAATATATTGGTTTGGTTAAAAAGCCCATAAGACGTGTTAGAGCCAGAGCAGCTGGTGGCGTTACTGGCGATAAACCAAAGAATTCGAAACCACCAAAAGCAAAAAACCAATCGGTTACAAAACTTTTAAATGCTGGAGTAGATATTTTAACAAGTATAAAAAGAGTTCAGGTTAACTATTCAGAAAACAACGGAACATTTTTACCTGGTTATACACAAACACCTGGTTTTATTGGTACTTTAAAACCTACATTAGGTTTTACGTTTGGTAGCCAAAGTGATGTTAGAAATTTGGCAGCAAGACGTGGTTGGTTAACTTATTTTCCAGAATTCAATCAGCAATACACCACAACAAGCACGAAACAACTCGATTTTTCTGCAAACCTAGAACCTGTAAAAGATTTAAAAATAGATATTGTTGGTAACAGAGCGTATTATGAAAATTTTACTGAAAATTTCAGTGTAAGTGAAGCCTCCGGAATCTATACAGCTTTAACACCTAATACCTTTGGTAATTTTAATATTTCAACCATTTTAATAAAAACGGCTTTTAGTACAAGTGATGAAACAACCTCGGAAGCTTTTAGCGATTTCAGATCAAATAGATTAGTAATTGCAAACAGATTAGCTGAAGCGTTTTATGGAAGCACAACTTTTACAAGAGATGCAGACGGTTACCCTGTAGGCTTTGGAAAAAACAACCAAAAAGTATTATTACCAGCATTTTTAGCAGCTTATTCGGGGCAAGATGCCAGTAATATTAAAACGAGTGCTTTTAGAGATGTTCCAATTCCTAACTGGGATTTAAAGTACACCGGTTTTATGAAATTTGCTTGGTTTAAAAAGCGTTTTAAGCGTTTTTCACTAACGCATGGGTATCGTTCAACATATACTATTAATCAATTTCAAACAAATTTAGATTACGATAGAACAGATCCTGAAGCGTTAGATCAAGGAGGTAATTTTAAAAACGAACGTTTATTCAGTAATATTAACTTAACAGAAACCTTTAGTCCGCTTGTAAGAATAGATATGGAAATGAAAAATTCCATCAAGATTTTAGCCGAAATTAGAAAGGATAGAATGCTTTCTTTGAGTTTTGATAATAACTTAATGACCGAAATATTAGGAAACGAATACGTTATTGGTTTGGGTTATAGAATTAAAGATTTACGTATTCGCTCTAATTTAGCGGGTCCAAGTAAACGGATTGTAAGCGATTTAAACATGAAAGCAGATATTTCTGTAAGAGATAATAAAACCATTATTAGGTATTTAGATTTGGAGAACAATCAAGTTACTTCTGGTCAAACCATTTGGGGGTTAAAATATTCAGCAGATTACGCGTTTAGTAAAAATTTAACAGGTATCTTTTATTTCGATTATTCATTCTCAGAGTATGCCATTTCAACCGCATTTCCATTAACAACTATTAGATCTGGATTAACTTTAAGATATAATTTCGGGAATTAATGAATAACTATTTGAATTCTAAATTTGAATAAATACATTTGTCAAAAACTAACTTATAATAAACATGAATATACCATCAGAATTAAAATATACTAAAGATCACGAGTGGATAAAAATTGACGGCGATATAGCAACTATTGGTATCACAGATTTTGCTCAAAGTGAATTGGGAGACATCGTTTACGTTGAGGTTGAAACACTTGATGAAACTTTAGAAGCAGAAGAAATTTTTGGAACCGTTGAGGCTGTTAAAACCGTATCTGATTTATTTTTACCATTATCGGGCGAAATAACAGCGTTTAATGAATCTCTTGAAGATGAGCCAGAAAAAGTTAATAGTGATCCTTACGGAGATGGTTGGATGATAAAAGTTAAATGCTCAGATTTATCTCAAGTAGATAATTTAATGTCTGCTGAAGATTATAAAACCTTAATTGGTGCTTAAAAAATCAGCGTTACTATTAGTTATAATATACACAATACTATTAACTTTTGTTAGCCTAATTAAACCTGAAAATATCCCAAATATTGAAGTTAGTTATTCTGATAAAATATTTCATTTTTTAGCGTATTGCCTATTAACCTTTTTTTGGTTTTGTGCTTTTTTTTATCATTTTAATTTTAAAAAAAGTAAGTCAATTATTTTTGCGGCCATAGTTTCTATAGTGTTTGGTATAATTATTGAAGTATTACAAGATAAATTAACAACTTATAGAACATTAGATATTTTAGATGTTGTGGCCAATACATCAGGAGTAATTCTCGCAGTTTTAGTTTTAGTTATAAATAAGAATATTGACGTTAAAAAATTATAAAGGCTTGCTTTTTTGATAAATAAATAGTTACTTTAGCAATCCTGAGTAAAACAATTATAAAAATTATGGAACCTAAAAAAAATCCTAAAGCAAATGTTGGACGTAATAGTTCACTTTATTTCGCAATTGGTTTAGCTTTAATGTTATTTTTAACAAATTTTGCTATCAATTACAAAACATACGATAAGTCTAATATTGATATTGGACAGTTGAACTTAGATGATTTAGACGACGAAGAAATTCCTTTAATCGAACAAATAGTTACACCACCACCGCCACCGCCACCGCCAGCGGCTCCAGAGGTTATAGAAATTGTTGAAGATGAAGTTGAAATAGAGGAAACTGTAATTGAATCTACAGAAGCAGATCAAGAAACTGAAATTGTTGAGGTTCAAGAAGTACAAGTAGAAGAAGTAGATGAAGATATAGAAGTACCTTTTGCAGTTATTGAAAATGTGCCAGTTTTCCCAGGATGTGAAGGTGGTAACAATCAAGCAAAGAAAGATTGTATGTCTAAAAAAATATCTGATTTTGTAAATAAAAAGTTTAATACAGAATTAGCTTCAGATTTAGGTTTATCAGGAAGACAACGTATAAACGTTATATTTAAAATTGATAAAACAGGAAATATAACAGGCATTCGTGCTAGAGCACCACACCCAGGGTTAGAAAAGGAAGCTGCTCGTGTTATTGGTTTGCTACCTAAAATGAAACCAGGAAAACAACGTGGTAAAGCGGTAACTGTTCCTTATTCATTACCAATTATTTTTCAAGTACAAGATTAAAGAACTCTTTTTATAAAATATGGCATTAAACCTCGGAGTAATCTTCGAGGTTTTTTTTAATTTTATATAGCGTCTTTGTGAATTTTGAAACTTTTATAAACCATTTTCGTATATTAATAAAACCCCGTTACATAAATGTAATGGGGTTTCTTTTTTGGTATGCTTATTGTGACTTTATCATAATATTAACATATAAACTTTAATAATTATGAGTAATCCAAAGAAAACTTACGAACTCATTCGGCAAAATGAGCAAATCGTGAAAAAATCACAAAAGCATGATGCAAATTTACAAAAAAACTCGACCCTTTACTTTCAGATTGGTTTGATTGTTTGTTTATTATTTACTTTCAGCTTGTTTGAAATGACATTTGAAACTACAATTCCTAACGATTATGTTTTAGTTCAAACACCTCCAGATTTTATTGAAGCACCAGTTGAAAAATTTAAAATTTATGAAGAGCCAAAGGCAGAGCTAAAGCCTGAGGTTATTAAAACGATTTTATTAACTGATAAAATAACAGAAGTTGATGATGATTTTAAAATGAAACAAGCAGTTGAGTTGATTACAGGAGAACAAAATACAACATCAGAACCTTCTCTAGATCCTTCATCAATAGTTGTTGACAAAATAATAGAAGATACTGATGTAGACTTTATAAATGTTGAAGTAGTTCCAATCTACCCAGGTTGCGAAAACAAAAAAACAAATGATGATAAACGAAAATGCATGTCTGAAAAAATAACAAAATTAGTGCAACGGCAGTTTGATACAGATTTAGCTAGTGAACTAGGGCTTTCAGGTAAACAAGTAATCCAGACACAATTCAAAATTGATAAAACAGGACATGTTACTGATATAAAAACAAGAGCGACACATCCTCGATTAGAAAAAGAAGCACAACGTGTTATTGATAAAATACCAGAAATGACACCTGGCAAACAACGCGATAAAAATGTGGGTGTAATTTATTCGTTACCCATTGCATTTCAAGTGCAGAATTAAAAAAACATACAATTTGAATTAGTCTAAAACCGTTATCAGATTATTGATAGCGGTTTTTATATTACCAATCTTATTAAAATATAGTATCTTTCGCTTTTAACTCAAATTATATTAGAAAATCATGAAGCAATTCATTATTCTACTCCTACTTTTTGTCCAATACAACAGTTACACTCAAAATAATAATGACTTCGAGAAGCCTCCAGTTTTCCCTGATTGTGACGGCATAAAAATAGATGCTTTACAAAAGTGCTTTGATAAAAATGTATTTACTCAAATTTATGAGAATTTTAAAATGCCAGAAAAAGCTTTAAATAAAAACTATAAAGGCGAAGTGGTTGTGCTTTTTGAAGTGGATACCACTGGGCTTTTTAGAGTTATTTATGTTGATGCGATGTATGATGAATTGAAAACCGAAACAAAACGTGTTTTTTCAACCTTCCCAAAAATAAAACCAGCAACGTATAACGGCAGACCAACATACAAACAATATTCTATTCCTATTAAAATACCTTTAGTAAATCAAACGATTAGCACCCAAGATTTGGCTCAAGAAAAAGAAATTTCAAAACTTGAAAAAGAAGCTAAAGCAGAATTTGATGCTGTAAATGAAGCGTTACAAACTTTTGAAAATAAACAGTTTTCAAGTCAATTAAATATTCAATTTACACATAGCGATTATTCAAGATTTGACAGAAACTTGAATCTTGTTGGGACTAATTCTCACACAGCTTCTAAACCTTTCATCTATGAAGATGTTTCAAAATATTATGATTTTGATGCTGAAAAAGAAAATTTACAAAAAGATACCGAAACATGGGCAGGTAGAAAACTATGGAATGAACATTTAATACAATTACAAGGAAAAGACTATTGGTTTACTCTAAATCCTGTTTTCGATTTACAATTAGGGAAAGATACCGATGCCGATTTTAGTACAACATACAACAATACCAGAGGTTTTGTGGTTCAAGGTGGTTTGGGAGAAAAGTTTAGTTTTTTTGCATCTGTTCTTGAAAGTCAAGGGCGGTTTGCCGATTATGTAAACCGCTACGCAGAAAGTTTAAAAGCTTTTGGTCCAGACCCAGCCATTATTCCTGGGCGAGGTATTGGAAAGCGCTTTAAATCAGATTCTTACGATTATCCTGTTGCTGAGGGTTATTTATCTTATGCGCCAGCAAAATTTATTAATGTGCAATTCGGACATGGAAAAAACTTCATCGGTGATGGCTACCGTTCTTTACTATTAAGCGATGTTACGAGTCCGTATCCATTTTTAAAACTAAATACTAAGTTTTGGAAAATAAAATACACCAATACTTGGATGTGGTTAAAAGATATGCGGCCAGAAGTAACAGAAGATGGTGCATTTTTAACCAAGTATATAGCCAATCATTATTTAAGTTGGAATGTATCAAAGCGCTTAAACATAGGTTTATTTGAATCTGTAATGTGGAGAGATACTAATAACAGAGGTTTTGATATCAATTATTTAAATCCAGTTATTTTTTATCGAGCTATTGAGTTTCAAACGGGGCAAGCTGCTGGAAATGCCATTTTAGGAGCTTCAGCAAAATATAAATGGAATGATGATATTAATATATACAGTCAATTTATTTTAGATGAATTTTCTTTAAATGATGTAAAAGCAGGCGATAAAAGTTGGAAAAATAAATTCGGATATCAAATAGGCGTTAAGTATTTCAATGCTTTTAAGGTTGATAATTTAATGCTTCAATTTGAATATAATAGAGTTCGTCCGTTTACATATTCGCATAATACCATCGTCTTAAATTACGCAAATGCCAACCAACCGATGGCACATTTGTGGGGAGCAAATTTTAGTGAAGCTATTTTAATAAGTCGCTATCGATATAAACGTTGGTATGCCGATGCAAAACTTATTTTTGGTATTAGAGGTTTAGATTTTAACGATGGTACAGATAATTTTAGCTACGGTGGCGATATTTATAGAAACTATAACGACAGACCTTTTGATAATGGTGTTGAAATAGGACAGGGGAATAAGGTTAGTATTTTTAACGGAAACCTTCAAGCGGGTTATATTATTAACCCAGCTTCAAATTTAAAATTATTTACAGATATTACAGTTAGAAATTTCAATCCAGACGCTACCACTAACTCAACATTTAAAAACGAGACGGTTTGGTTTAATTTTGGAGTTAGAACCGATTTGTTTAACTGGTATTTTGATAATTAATTACAATAAAATATGCCTATAATAAAACCTGTAAACGGGAAATCACCACAAATACCTAAAGATTGTTATATAGCCGAAAATGCAACTATTGTAGGCGATGTAATAATGGGAAGCCAATGCAGTGTTTGGTTTAGCGCGGTAATTCGAGGCGATGTGCATTTTATAAAAATGGGTAATAAAGTAAATGTACAAGACGGAGCGGTGATACATGCTACCTATCTAAAATCGCCTACAACTATTGGTAATAATGTATCTATTGGTCATAATGCCATTGTACACGGTTGTACGATTCACGATAACGTATTGGTTGGTATGGGAAGTATTATTATGGATGATTGTGTTATTGAAAGTAACAGTATAATTGCAGCTGGAGCCGTAGTAACTAAAAACACTAAAATTGAATCTGGTAGTATTTACGCTGGTGTTCCTGCTAAAAAAGTAAAGGATATTAGCGCAGAATTAATTTCAGGTGAAATAAATCGTATAGCAGATAATTATATAAAGTATTCTAGCTGGTTTAAAGAGTAGTATTTTGGCGTTACCCATCCCGATAGCTATCGGGGACGGGAGGTCGGGCTTGAGTTTATCCTGAGCTGAGCCGAAGGGCTATATCTTTTTGTAAAGTGGTACCCAACAAGTTTAATGAATTCATTTTCAATTAAGCCTTATTTTTTCAAGGAGGCAAAATTACTTTTAACACTTCACAAAAAGGATGCCGCATCAATCCCTAACGCAATCCAGAAATTCCATCAAAAATCTAAATATTCAACATCAAATGTATTACCCAAAAGCGATTGCATGACTTCTTCTTTTCCATTGGTGTAAAATATATTTTTAGGATAAGAGTTTTGAGAGTTTAATAGATTATGTTTCTCTAAAACAGCCTTAGTTTGTCTCGCTACTGCTTCACCAGAATCTATAATTTTAACATGCTTAGGAAGCAAATCAATTAATAAAGGAATTAAGTAAGGGTAATGCGTACAGCCTAAAACCAAATAATCAATATGAGCATCAATCATAGGTTTTAAATATAGTTTTAGAAGCGCTATCATCTCATCAGAATATAGCTTACCGCTTTCAATACCTTCAACAATACCATCACCAACTTGTTCAATAATTTTTATATGACTAGCAAATAATCCTGATGTTTTAGAAAATAAAGCACTAGTTAATGTGCCTTTTGTAGCTAGTATACCTATAGTATTAGTTTTGGTTAGTAGAGCCGCTGGTTTTATAGCGGGTTCAATACCAATAAAAGGCACTTTGTAAGTGTCTCTCAGATAATCTATAGCATTGGTTGTTGCTGTATTACAAGCAACTACAATAAGTTTACAGTTTTTATTAAGAAGGTATTCGGTATTTTTAATACTTAAATGGATGATGGCTTCTTTCCCTTTTAATCCGTAAGGTGCATTTTTACTATCGGCTAAATAAATGGTGTTTTCATTTGGTAAAAGATGATGTATTTCTTTCCAAATGGAAGTGCCGCCAACACCAGAATCAAAAATGCCAATAGGTTGTTTACTCATTTTAAGCAAAGTAAAGTTAAAGTTCTCGACTGCGCTCGAACAGACAAAACATAAGTTCAAACTTATTTTTAACAAAAATAAAAAAGCTGCTTCGTTAAAAGCAGCTTTTAGTATATTTATTTTAGATTCCCGATGTCTCGGGAATGACCATTTTAATTAAAACTCCGATTTAAAAAATCGAATAATTCTTTTTTAAATACCTAATTCTTTTTTAACATCGTCAAGTAAATTTTTACCATCTGTTAAAATAGCAACACCTAAAGAGGAATCTAAAACATATTCAAAACCTTGAGCTCTACCAACTTTTAAAATTGCTGCTTTTGCTTTTTCAGATACAGGCTGAATTAACTCTTCTTGTTTTGCTCCTAAATCTTTTTGAGCATCCGCTTGAAACTGTTGAATACGTTGTTGTTTTTCTTGAAGTTCAATGGCTCTTTTTTGATTTTCTTCAGCTGTTTTGGTATTTACTTCAGCCTCGTACTGTTTTACAGTATTTTGGTATTCTGTACCCATGGCTTGAAAATCTTTCTGATACGTTTTGCTTAAAGCCTCTAATTCTGCCATAGCCGTTTTGTATCCTGGCATCACTTGAATTAATTCTTGTGTGTTTATATGAGCAACTTTACTTTGTGCTTGAGTGAAACTTAAAGTTCCAATACATAATGCAGTTGCTAATAAAATAGTTTTAAATTGTTTCATTTTTAAATAGTATTAATGTGTTATAAATTATTAATTTTTGTTGTTTGTACTGTCTTTTGCCTTTTGGCGGTCTTCTAAAATCTTCTTTTTCTTTGCTTCTAATTCTTTTATTCTAGCTTCTCTTGCAGCTAATTTTTTCTGTCTATTTTCTTCTATTAATTGTGCTCTTGTTTTTGTTTCTTTTTGATCTTCTTTTACAGCTTCCGTTTTAGATTTTTCATCGATATCAGTACTTTCACTAGCTTCTGTTGTTTCGGGTTTAACACCTAATTTTTCTTGTTTAGCCTTCTTACGATCGTCCAATATTTTTTGACGTTTATCTTCTGCTGCTTTTACTCTTGCTGCACGAGCATCCAATTTTTCTTGTCTAGCTGCTTCAATAGAACTTTGGCGTTCTGCTTTCTTTTCTTCTAATGCTTTTTCACGTGCTTCAAGTTCT
>JBAQZZ010000215.1:0-14960 GCA_049791475.1 Flavobacteriaceae bacterium
TGATGTACAATGGTTTTACTGCTGGTTCTGAAAATGAATTAAATACTGTTTTTGGTGAATTTAAATCAAACAATATACAGCACTTAGTATTAGACTTAAGGTATAACCCTGGAGGTCGAGTAGATGTTGAAACCTTTTTAGCTAGTATGATAACTGGACAATTTACTAGTGAGGTTTTTGCAAAACTTATATATAATGAAAATCTACAATCTCTAAATACTGATTATACTTTTCAAAATCAATTAGGGAGCGGGAATTCAATTAATAATTTAAACCTTAATAAATTATATGTACTAACAACCAAGGGAAGTGCTTCCGCAAGTGAAGGTTTAATAAATGGATTAAACCCATACATTAGTGTTATACAAATAGGCACAAATACAACGGGTAAAACGCAAGCTTCTACAACAATTTATGATTCTCCAGATTTAGGAAAACAAGGAGCAAACCCAAGACATACCTATGCGATGCAACCGTTAATTGCAAATGGTGTTAATAAAAATAATTTAGCAGTACCAGGAGATGGATTAATTCCATCAATTGGATTTGAATATTCTGAAAGACCTCTTAATTATGGCATTTTAGGAGATGTTAATGAACCCATGTTAGCTTTGGCCATAGCCGATATTGAAAACTCAACAGGTAAGACTATTAAAATAAAATCTGAAAACAAAACACCATTAAGGTTAATAAAAGACAGTTATGATTTCAATCCTATTGAAGGTGGAATGATAATAGATTAATAACTATATAAACAGCTCTTAAATTTAAAAAGCTAAGAGCTGTTTTATTTTATAATGTAATATTCAATCCTAAATTCACATTTCTACCTTTAGTTGTATAACCTAAAATTTCAAAATAATCTTCGTTAAATATATTGGTTATGCTTGTAAAGAGTTTCACTTTATTCTTTATTATTTTATGACTGAAATATAAATCGATTAAAGAAAAAGAACTTAAATCTACGTTTTCAAATATTGAAAAATCTAAATCGGTTCTACTTCCTACAAATTGATAGTTTAATGATGCAAATGTGTTTTTAGAAAAACTATAACCTAAACTTGCGTTGGCTTTATGTTTTGGCACTCTTAAACGCAAACCATCTTTAACTTCGGTAAACGAATAATTCGCACTAAAATCTAAATCTTTAACCAAATTAATTTCAGCTTCAAACTCAAAACCTTGCACAGTAGCATTAGTTAAAGCATTTTCGTAAGCCATTGTGTATATAATAGTTTGCTCTTCTTTTCTATTAAAAAACACACCGTTTATGCGTAGACCTTTTTTAGTATTAAATTCTAACCCAGCTTCAATAGTGGTGTTTTCCTCTGGTTTTAAATCAGGGTTTGGTCCAAAAAAGCCAAAAAGCTGAGATAAATTAGGCGCAATAAACGATGTAGCATAAGACCCAAATACTTTCGCATAGCCATCATTCACTTTTATGTTATATGATGGGTTTAAACTATAAACCAATTGCGAACCGTATGCACTGTGGTTATTAAAACGAGCTCCAGCATTTAAATTTAATCCGAAATCTGATACGTAAACAACATTTAAATAAGGATCTGTGGTTGTGTAACTTTCCTCATCTACAAATAAGCTTTTGTAATCGCCATAATTTAAGCCAACTATGGTATAAAATTTATCGTTGAAAGTATATTTATTAAATGCATCTAAAACAAAACTTTCAGCTTCGTTAGTCGTCGAAAATGCTGAAATAGTTTCTCTATTTATTTTAGAAAATGCAGCATTTATTTGAAAACTTCCGTTGTTGTAATCAAATTTTGGTGATAAACCAAAACGGGTTTGATCTGATATATATTCATCATTTGTATCTGCTATGGTAAATGTTGGTGGTGGAAAACCATCAATATCGGTTTTAAATTTGTCGTAACTACCAAAGGCAGTAATGGTGAATGCATCACTAAAATTGTAACCAATTTTCAAATTCGTATTAAATCTTGAAAAGGGATCCTTCTCAGCATTATCAGATTTTGCTGCTGAAAGACCATCAACATAGCGATTTCCGAAGCTTGCTAAATAAGTCAGTTTTTCTACCGTTCCATTTATTGAAACATTATTAGTAAAACTAGAACCGTTGTAATTTAAATCATCTTGCGATTGATTTGTACCAACTACTGTTAAAAAACTAGCAGAAACAGCATCTTGAGACACCTTCTTAGTTGTAATATTTATAACGGCAGTAGCTGCAGCATTTCCATAAAGTGTACTTGCTGCGCCTTTAATAATTTCAATAGACTCCACAGTGTTTAAATCTAATAGTCGCAAATCAAAATCATTTGAAACTAACGATGGATCATTTACCTGAATACCATCAACAATAATTAAAACTTGCCTGTTATTTCCACCTCTTACAAAATAGCCTAAATTTTGGCCTTCTACACTTCTACTGCCATTAATTTCAATACCACTTTTGGTATTTATTAATTCTGAAATGGTTCTTCCTTGGTTATTTTCAATCTCCTTTTGCGAAATTTTAATAACCGTTTTACCTGAATTTTCACGTTTTAATTCAAAACGCGAATCGGTTACAACAACTTCATCTAGTTGCTGTAATTTTGTTGAATCTGCTTGTTTTTGAGCAAAACCAACCATTGATAACCCTAAACATAGGATACCAAAAATACCTGTTTTTTTGTTCATTTTAATGAATAATTACTCGAGAATCGCATGGATTATCATACAATATATTATTCATGAATCAAATTAACTTTAATAAAACTGTTATTTAGCACTTATACTTCAAAATAAAAAAACACCATTCCCGATAGCTATCGGGATAAGGCTATACTTTTTCTTTCTTTTTTGTATAAATGATAAAATTCCTAGTTTTCTTTACAGCGAATTTAATTAATGACTAACATCAACTTTTATCCCGAAAGTTTAACTTATTTGTTTTGAAAATGGCAGGTCTCCTGACTTGTTTTATCTTATTCTACCTTCCCATCCTAAATATCAAGACAGTGGTTTTAAGAATGAATAAGACCCCTTTAAAAGGTACTCAACCAAGTTGAGTATAAACTTACAGTTGCGGGAACAGTTCAAGAATTATTGAATTACAAACTCAACGCACTTGATTCCCTTTTAATCTATTCACTTGACGTGAATAAAACCAAATTTCGTTGCAAATGTAAAAATCTATTTTTAAATTTTAATGTTATTACAATTAATATTACTTTTGAAGTATAAAAAAAATAATGATGAACACTCTATTCAATAAAAAACAAATAGTTATACTTTTATTTATTTTAGTAGCGGCAATAATTCGCCTTTTCCCGCACATGCCCAATGTTACACCAATAACTGCTATGGCGCTTTTTTCTGGAGTTTATTTCACAAATAAAAAATATGCTTTTATTGTTCCAATATTAGCGATGTTAGTCTCAGATATATTTATAGGCTTTTCAACCATTTCAATTTTTGTTTATTTAGCTTTTATTTTGGTTGGTTTCATTGGTATAAAATCTAAAAAAATTAGCATAACTACTGTATTAATATCAAGTATTAGCTTTTTTATAATTACTAATTTTGGCGTTTGGCTTCTTGGTTATCCTAAAACTTTTGCTGGCTTAGTAGAGTGTTATACTTTGGCTATTCCGTTTTTTAGAAATTCATTAATTGGCGATTTCTTTTTTGCAGCGGTAATGTATTTTAGCTTTGAGTTTGTATCAAAAAAATACTTGAAAATAGCTTAGTTTTAATCCTATATAAAGTTAATAAAAAACGCTTTAAGGGCGTTTTTTTTGTTTTTTAAAGCTTAATTTTATGATTAATAAATTTTTAGCTTCATTTAAATGAACGACAACATCATTCTTATTATTTCCATTATTATTTCTGCCTCAATTGGTGCGTATTTAGGTATACTTTTCACAAAGCTTAAAAGTAAAAGTGAACAAAGCATGCTTGAAGAACGCCAAAATCAAATGGGAACAACCATTAATGAATTAAGGGGAAATTTAAGTAAAATTGAAAATGAACGTGAAGACATTCGTCGTGAAAAAGAGTTTTTAAATACCGAATTGACCAGAAAAAATACAGAATACGAAAACCTACAACAGCAAAATATAAAACGTGATGCCGAAATAGAACAGCGTCAAGAACAATTACGCAAAGATTTTGAACTTTTAGCTACTAAAATTCTTGATGAAAAATCTGAAAAATTCACACTTCAGAATAAAGAAAACATTAAGAATATTTTAAGTCCGCTTCAAGAAAAAATTAAAACATTTGAAGAAAAAGTAGATTTAACACAAAAAGAAAGCATCAGTATGCATTCGGCTTTAAAAGAGCAATTATTGGGTTTAAAAGACTTAAATCAACAAATGACCAAAGAAACCACTAATCTAACTAGAGCTTTAAAAGGCGATAGTAAAATGCAAGGTAATTGGGGCGAGTTAGTTTTAGAGCGTGTGCTTGAAAAATCTGGTTTAGAAAAAGATAGAGAGTATTTTGTGCAGCAAAGTTTTACTTTAACTGATGGATCGCGAGTGCTTCCCGATGTGGTTTTGCATCTTCCAGATGGTAAAAAAATGATTATTGATAGTAAAGTGTCTCTAACAGATTATGAGCGTTTGGTAAATGCAGAAGATGATGACAAAGCCCCATTTTTAAAAGCACATGTAAATTCCATTAAAAAACATGTCGATCAGCTTTCTGAAAAAAATTATCAAGATTTATATGATATAGAATCGCCCGATTTTGTACTCATGTTTATCCCTATAGAACCCGCATTTGCTGTTGTTGTAAATGAAGACAACTCCATTTATAATAAAGCTTTTGAAAAAAATATTGTTATTGTGACGCCTTCTACCCTTTTGGCAACACTTCGTACTATTGATAGTATGTGGAATAACGAAAAGCAACAACAAAATGCTATAGAAATTGCAAGACAAGCTGGTGCTTTATATGATAAATTTGAAGGTTTAGTTTCCGATTTAACGGGAGTTGGCAAAAAAATTGACGCTGCAAAAAGTGATTATTCTTCAGCGATGAATAAATTGGTTAAAGGCAGAGGTAATTTAATTACAAGTGTTGAAAAACTTAAAAAAATGGGTGCAAAAGCAAAAAAATCACTACCAGAAGCTATTATAAAACGCGCTCAAGAAGATGACTAAATTTAATCCCATGTATAAAAACATAAAAGATTCTCAAATTACTATATCGGAACTCATGCTACCATCCCTCTCTAATTTCAGTGGTAAAATTCATGGGGGTTATATTTTAAATTTAATGGATCAGATTGCTTTTGCTTGTGCTTCAAAACATTCTAGAAATTACTGCGTAACGGCATCTGTAAATAAAGTAGATTTTTTAAACCCGATTGATGTTGGTGAATTAGTAACTCTAAAAGCATCTGTAAATTATACTGGAAGAACTTCCATGGTTGTTGGTGTTCGCGTAGAATCTGAAAATATTCAAACTGGTATAAGTAAGCATTGTAATTCATCTTATTTTACAATGGTTGCTAAAAATGAAGATGGAAAAAATGTAGCTGTTCCTGGTTTAATACTCAATACCGAAGAAGCTGTAAGACGGTTTGCAAGAAGCATTGCAAGACAGGAGCAATCTAAAAACAGATCAAATAATTTTAATGCTTCTGAGTTTAAAATTGGTGAACATTTAGAATTGTTAAAACTACATAATACTAAAATTGAATTATAAGTGTTTAGGTATTAGATTAATTTTTATAAAATTATAATTATGAATTTAAGAAAAAACACTTTATTATTAGTTTTAATCAGCGTTTTACTTTTTAATTGTTCTAGTGAAGATGATGACTCTGAAATGATTGAAGCTACTATTACATATGATGCAATATAAAAAGTATAATAAATAATAATTGTACCGTATGCCATGGAAGCCCAACAACACAAGGTGATCCAATGTCTCTTACTACATACACTGAAGTGAAAAACGCATATAACCTTATGGCGCGAAGTAGTTTAATGACACAAGCAAATAGAGACTTAATTTAACAATGGAAAGATGATGGTCTTTTAGAAAACTAATAAAAAAAATCCGCTTTAAAAGCGGATTTTTTTTATTTCTATTTACTCAAATACATTTTTCGTCTTGAATATAAATCGTAGAAATCATCGTCTTTTAAACTATCTATAAATAAGATACTTTCTCCAGTACTTTTCATTTCTGGTCCGAGTTTTTTATTCACATTAGGGAATTTATTAAACGAAAATACGGGTTGTTTGATAGCATACCCATCTAGTTTTGGTTTAAAATCGAAATCACTTAATTTCTTTTCACCCAACATCACCTTAGTGGCATAGTTTACGTAAGGTTCGCCATAAGCTTTTGCAATAAAAGGCACCGTTCTAGATGCTCTTGGGTTGGCCTCTATAATGTAAACCGTATCATCTTTAATGGCAAACTGAATATTAATTAAACCAACTGTGTTTAATGCTAAAGCTATTTTTTTAGTGTGATCCTTTATTTGTTGCATCACAAACTCGCCTAAATTAAAAGGTGGCAAGGTTGAGTTACTATCGCCAGAGTGAATACCACATGGCTCAATATGTTCCATAATACCTATGATGTAAACATTTTCACCATCACAAATAGCATCTGCTTCAGCTTCAATAGCACCATCTAAATAATGATCCAAAAGCAATTTATTCCCTGGCATTCTGCTTAATAAATCAACAACATGCTTTTCTAACTCTTGTTTGTTTATAACAATTTTCATGCCTTGTCCTCCAAGTACATAAGATGGTCTTACCAAAATTGGAAAATCTAAAACATCAGCAATAGCAGCAGCTTCATCAGCAGTAGTTGCAATATCAAATTCAGGGTAAGGAATATTGTTTTCTTTTAAAAGGTTTGAAAACAAACCTCTATCTTCCGCTAAATCTAAAGATTCATAACTAGTTCCTATAATTTTAACGCCATATCTAGATAATTTTTCAGCAAGTTTTAAAGCTGTTTGTCCACCAAGTTGTACAATAACACCTTCTGGTTTTTCATGTTTGATTATATCGTAAATATGTTCCCAAAAAACAGGTTCAAAATATAATTTATCGGCTGTATCAAAATCTGTAGAAACCGTTTCAGGATTACAATTAATCATAATGGTTTCGTAACCACATTCAGCGGCAGCTAAAACACCATGAACACAACAATAATCGAATTCAATACCTTGACCTATTCTATTTGGTCCAGAACCTAAAACAATAATTTTCTTCTTTTCTGTAACGATACTTTCATTATGTGCGTAACGATTTCCGTCGGCAGTTTCCATATCACTTTCAAAAGTGGAATAATAATAAGGTGTTTTTGCTTCAAACTCAGCAGCACAAGTATCAACCAATTTATAAACACGGTTGACGCCCATTTCTTCACGTTTGTTATATACTTGACTTTCCAAACAACCCAACATGTGTGCTATTTGTCTGTCGCCATACCCTTTTTGCTTAGCTTCAAGTAATAAATCTTTTTCTATAGTGTCAATTGTGAAAGTTGAAATTTCGTTTCTAAGAACGTGCAACTCTTCATATTGCTTTAAAAACCACATATCTATTTTAGTGATTTCATGAATTCTACTTAACGGAATTCCCATAGCAATGGCATCGTAAATTATAAATACCCGATCCCAAGAAGCATACGTTAACTTTTCGATAATTTGCTCGTAATTTTTATTTTCTTTAGCATCAGCACCTAAACCATTACGCTTAATTTCAAGAGATTGGGTTGCTTTATGCAACGCTTCTTGAAACGAGCGCCCAATACCCATAACCTCGCCAACAGATTTCATTTGCAGGCCTAAAGTTCTGTCTGAGCCTTCAAACTTATCGAAGTTCCAACGTGGTATTTTTACAATAACATAATCTAAAGTCGGCTCAAATAATGCCGAAGTTGATTTTGTAATTTGATTATTTAATTCATCTAAATGGTATCCTAGTGCTAATTTAGCGGCAATTTTAGCAATGGGATAACCCGTTGCTTTACTAGCTAATGCTGATGAACGTGATACACGCGGGTTAATTTCAATAGCAATTATATCTTCCTTTTCATCTGGAGACACCGCAAATTGCACATTACAACCTCCTGCAAAATCACCAATACTGCGCATCATATGAATTGCCATATCACGCATACGCTGGTAGGTTCTATCGCTTAAAGTCATTGCTGGTGCTACGGTAATGGAATCTCCAGTATGAATTCCCATGGGGTCCATATTTTCAATAGAACAGATAATAACCACATTATTGTTAGCATCTCTTAGTAGCTCCAACTCGTACTCTTTCCAACCTATTAAAGCCTTATCAATCATCACTTCGTGAATTGGGGAAATTTCTAATCCACGGGTTAATAATTCATCAAAATCTTCTTCTTTATAAACTATAGCTGCACCATCACCTCCTAATGTAAAAGAGGCTCTAATAACTAAAGGAAAACCATATTCTTGAGCTATTTCTTTTCCTTTTAAAAAAGATCCAGCGGTTGCTTGAGGGGCCATTGGAATACCAATTTTCAACATCAACTCTCTAAACTTCTCTCTATCTTCAGTAATATTTATGGCATCAATATCTACACCTATAATTTCAACACCAAAATCTGACCATATCTCTTTTTCATCTGCTTCTATGCATAAATTTAAAGCCGTTTGACCTCCCATTGTAGGTAAAACAGCATCAATTTGTGGATGAGCCTTTAAGATTTTAATTATAGATTTTGTGTTTAAGGGAAGTAAGTAAATATGATCTGCCATAGAAGGGTCAGTCATAATGGTTGCTGGGTTAGAATTTATTAAAATAGTTTCTATCCCATCTTCTCTTAACGATCTTAAAGCTTGCGAGCCCGAATAATCAAATTCACAGGCTTGCCCAATGATAATTGGCCCTGAACCAATAATTAAAATAGATTTTAGTTTTTCGTTTTTCGGCATTTTGGTTGTATTGCGATTTATTTTAAAGTGATACAAAAATACTATTTAGCAGATATAAAAAAAGGCGTTACCGTTAAGTAACACCTTTAAATTATCAACAATTGTTAATCATTATTTTTTATGTCTAGTTTCAGTTGACACAGATAATTTTTTTCTTCCTTTAGCTCTTCTACGCGCTAATACCTTTCTACCATTAGCAGAAGCCATTCTTTCTCTGAAACCGTGTTTGTTTCTTCTCTTTCTTTTTGATGGCTGAAACGTTCTTTTTGGCATTTTCTTATATTTTTAAAACTGGATTGTAATTTTTGTAATATCTGGCTTCTATAAAACCGAGGGCAAATATACAAAGCCTTTATTACTTTGCAAATCATTTTTGAAAAAATATTTTTATTTATATTTTTAGGTGGAAAACATTATGAAATACCTTTATTTATTTGATATAGTCGCTACTTTTTTGTTCAATTGGTTTGAGTTATTTTTCATAAAAATTTAGTTTCTTTGCAATCTAAACTAAAAGTGACGTCAGTTTTTAATAAATATGACGTTAGTTACACATCATAAATTAACAAAATAATGTACAATAAAATTATAAAACTCATCATTGCTGCGACTATTATAGCCTATGCCGTTTATCAATTTATTGAAGGTTACATAGGTAATGGTATCATGTTTATATTACTTTCTCTTGTTTTTATATTCCTTTACTTTAAAAATGAGTTTATTCTCTTAGCGTTTTTAAGATTGAGAAAACAAGATTTTGTAGGGGCTACCAAATGGTTGAATAAAATTAAAAACCCCGAAGCCGCTTTAGTAAAAAAACAACAAGGGTATTTTAATTATTTGCATGGTATTATGGTATCACAAAGTAATATGAATGACGCCGAAAAATATTTTAAAAAAGCTATTTCATTAGGATTATCTATGGATCATGATTTAGCCATGGCAAAATTAAACTTAGCAGGTATTGCGTTTTCTAAACGAAGAAAACAAGAAGCTCAAAGGTTATTAACAGAAGCCTCTAAATTAGATAAACAAGGTATGTTAACCGATCAGATTAAGATGATGAAGGACAATATGAAAAAAGCGGTTGGGCCTAACCAACATTTTGGAACTGGTGGTTCTGTACGTTCTCAGAAGCGTAAGGGCAGATAGTTTTAGAAATAAAATTTTACAAAAAGAAAAAGTCCCGCAATTTAAAAATTGCGGGACTTTTTCTTTTTTAGTAAACCACTTAATTAATCATAATATCCCTTTTCAGGAATATCAATCATATAAGATTTTCTGCTTCTATTATTCAAATGTGGTTCACGCAACCAAGGATTATGAAGTTTCAATATTTTATAATTTACACCAAAGTTTTTAGCAAACTGAGAAAAATCAGTTACAGCTGTATCAATTTCCACTTTGTAAGTTGGTACATTGGTATATAAATCTTTATCTCTGAAATTGAAACCATATTTCTGTGGATGGCTTAAAATTTCTTTTAAAGCAACAATTCTGAACAAATAACGTCCCGTTTCTTCACCCAACAACAAATCGTAATAATCTGTAACACCTTGTTCTTTTAAACGTCTAGAAACACCAGCATTTCCTGCATTGTAAGCTGCTGCAGCCAAGGTCCAAGACCCTAAATCTTCTTTAGATTTAATTAAATACTTGCAAGCTACTTCAGTTGATTTTTCAAGATGATAACGTTCATCAACGTTATCATTAACTTCCAATCCATTTTCCCTACCAGTTTCTGGCATTATTTGCCAAACACCACGAGCTCCCGCTGGAGAAACGGCATTGGTTAATCCGCTTTCTATAACTGCTAAATATTTAAAATCATCAGGAATGTTATACTTCTCCAAAATAGGTTCTATAATTGGAAAATATTTTTTTGCCCGCTTAAACATTAACAAACCGTTGGATTGCCAATAGGTATTTACCAACAATTCTCTATCCATGCGCTCTAAAATATCAGGATTTTTAAGCGGTAAAGCTTCTCCTGCAAAGTTTAAATCATCTGGGACTTGAAGTGCATAAACGTTATAATCGTTTATGAGTTTTGTTTCAAAATTCTCATCGGTTGGGGCATCTTGTAGGGCATAAATAAATAGGGCACATAAACTTAATAATCCTACAAACGCCAATGCTTTCTGTATTGTCTTCATTTATAAAAAGTTTGGTTAAAGTTATAAAAAATAATTGAAATCTCTCTATTTTAATTTTCTAAAATAATATCTGGTAAATTCTTGTTAAACCACCTGTATTTATTAATAATCATGGCATGTGTCCCGCCTTTTATTTTAATGCAATTTGAAATGTACTTAATTGAAAAAACTGCATCTTTATCGCCATGAATATGAGTCATATTTGGATCGTATTCTACTTGATTCCAACACACCATATTTTCAATAGCCCAACTTAAATATTTACTATCGTTTACCGATAAGTATTTTTTATATAATTCTAATCGTTTGTTAACTCTTGTGCTATAAGCATATTTTGCCAAAACATCAATATTACTAGCAAGCTGTGTTGGCACTAACTTATAGGCCTTGGTAATTTTTGCCAATAACATGTGCCTTGGTAATTCACTCACCGATTTTACACTCGATACAATAATTAGTTTCCTAACCTTAATATGTTTACTCATTTCTTGCACCAAAATACCACCAAAAGACACCCCAAGTAGCACCGCATTTTCATGCTTTATAAATTTTGTAAAACGTAATGCATAAGCACCAATAGTCTCATTATCAAGCGGAATTACCCATTCTAAACAATGAATTTTGAACTTATCTTCGGGCAGTTTAATATTTTCAAATATTTTTGGACTTGCCGCCATTCCGGGCATAAAATAAACATGTATTAACTCTTGACTCATAAGGTATTATGATGCTTTTTTCTTTAGGGTAAAGATTATTTTTTGTATTTTTGCAAAACAAAGTTAGAGAAATAGTACTCACTATTTAAGACTCCTAAGAAAAAAATTAAAATACCATGGTTGAAGCTGCAGAATTAGTTGACAATGATTTTCTACGTCAATTTGAAATTAAAATTGATGGTCACTTAGCAAAAATTGAATATTCATTGCAAGAGCGAAAGATTTTTTTAACCAAACTAATTATTCCTGAAGACATTAAAGAAGAAAACTTTAAAAAAGAATTTTTAGCTGCAGT
Organism: Flavobacteriaceae bacterium; assembly: GCA_049791475.1. Lineage (GTDB taxonomy): Bacteria > Bacteroidota > Bacteroidia > Flavobacteriales > Flavobacteriaceae > CAXBID01. The sequence continues at coordinate 12,088 of JBAQZZ010000215.1, forward strand.
TTTTGAACAAGTTGCAGAAAGAAACTTAAGCATTGTTCCAACAAGCCCCGAAATTGCAAAATTTGTAAGAAGTAACAGAAAGTATAAACGTATGTTGCCAGTTGGTTTAAGAATCTAGTTTAAGGCATTATAAAATAAACATATAAATCTGAAGTTTTTTAGCTTCAGATTTTTTGTTTTACAAAGTATTCTACTGAACTTGTTTCAAAGTCTTTTTAAATTTACATTTGTAATTCTTAATATAATCATGAGATATTTCGACTGCGCTCAATATGACACCAACCATAAAACCGAAACTATTTAGTTACATGATTAAACCTATTTTAAGAGACTCAATTAGCTATTTATTAATTAGCTGTATTATTTTATTAGTCTTTTCATGTAGCAATAACACCAACAAAAACAAAGAGCATCTAGTATTTCGATATAATGAATATGCGAATATTAATACTTTAGATCCCGCCTTTTCAAGAACGCTTCAAGATAATTCTGTTTCTAATCAATTATTTAATGGTTTAGTTCAATTGGATGATGAGTTAAATATTTTACCCAGTATTGCTAAAAGCTGGGAAGTTTCAGATGATGGTTTATTTTATACATTTTCTCTACGCAACGATGTCAATTTTCATAAACATGAATTATTTGGCAAAGATTCCACTAGAACAGTTATAGCCCAAGATTTTGAATATAGCTTAAACCGTTTAAGGAACAAAAAAATTGCAGCTCCAGGTAGCTGGGTGTTAAATAAAGTAAATGATTTTAAAGCCATAAATGACACCCTTTTTCAAATTGAATTAACACAACCTTTCCCTGCATTTATAGGTTTATTAACTATGAAATATTGTTCAGTTGTTCCTCATGAAATTGTTGAACATTACGGAACAGAATTTAGAGCACATCCTATTGGTACTGGCCCTTTTAAATTTAAACGCTGGGAAGAAAACATAAAGCTAGTGCTTAGAAAAAATGAACAGTATTTTGAGGTAGATAACGACGGAACACAGTTGCCATACCTTGAAGCTGTAGCCCTAACTTTTTTACCCGATAAGCAAAGTGAATTTTTACAGTTTATTCAAGGTAATCTTGATTTTCTAAACAGTTTGGACGCCTCTTATAAAGATGAATTACTAACAGCAGATGGCAGATTGCGCAGCACCTATTCCAACTCGGTAAATATGATACGCGGACCGTATTTAAATACAGAATATTTGGGTTTTTATTTAGATTCTGAAACTCCCGAAATACAATCTGAACTCATTAGAAAAGCCATAAACTATGGTTTCGATAGAAAAAAAATGATGATGTATTTACGAAATGGCATTGGAAACCCAGCAAATGGTGGGTTTATACCTATTGGACTTCCAGGTTATAATGAATCTATTGGTTTCACCTATCAGCCAAAAAAGGCAAAAGCACTCGTAAAACAATTTATAAAAGAAAGCGGTATTTCTAATCCTGAAATTACGTTAACAACCACCAGTAATTATCTAAGTTTTTGTGAATTTATTCAACGAGAATTAGAAAAAACAGGCCTTATAATTAATGTTGATGTCATGCCCGAAGCTACTTTAAGGTCAGCCCGATCTAATGGAAAAGTAGATATGTTTAGAAGCTCTTGGGTTGCCGATTATTTAGATGCTGAAAACTATCTTTCCATTTTCTACAGCAAAAACTTTGCACCAAATGGTTCAAATTATTTTCATTTTAAGAATAATACCGTTGACAGTTTGTACAACAAAGCATTTACTATTACTAATATTGAAAAACGTAAATACTTATATAAAACCATAGATTCTCTAGCTATGGAAAATGCCATTATGGTGCCTTTATATTACGATGAAGTCATTCGGTTTACGAGAAAAAATGTGAAAGGGTTGGGGATTAATCCTATAAATATGCTGGATTTGAGGTATGTGAAAAAAGACTAATTTATTACATCAGTTTTTTTACCAATATCTTTAATTTCATCTTTAACAACTACAATTGTTTTCCACCTACTTTTTAAAAGCGAATAAAACCCCCAAACAGAAAGTAACCCTAAAGGAATAATTAATAAATTCATTCCAAAGCTTTTCTCCCAATCAAAACCCCAATTAAAAACGAGCATATCTAAAAGCATAACTAATAAAAGTAATAAAGCACCTATACCATAATATACAACAATACTCAAAATGGCATATAACCATTTGTTTTGATTATACTCAACAGATAAATCATAAAATCGCTTTCCAATGAAATAAATAAGTAAAATTCCTAACATATAATTTTCTGATTTTTATAAAGCAATACATATCATCATCTTGTTTCTGCTTAAGCCTTTAGGGAGTTTTAGTATCGTCTATATTTCTTAGTTTCTTCAAAAACGTGGTTTAAAATAGCTTGGTCTTGTTTGGTAAATTCAATTTTTCGTCTTTCCATAACCACTTCACAAACTTCAAAAGCCTTTTTTGTTAAATAAGTGGTAAAACCGCCATTGCCTCCCCAACTAAAACTGGGTACAAAATTTCTTGGAAAACCGCTTCCAAAAATATTAGCACTTACTCCAACAACAGTTCCCGTATTAAACATGCTATTTATACCACATTTACTGTGATCGCCCATCATGAGTCCGCAAAACTGAAGTCCTGTTTTTGCAAAACCTTCAGTTTTATAATCCCAAAGTCGCACCTCAGCGTAATTATTTTTTAGATTGGAATTATTAGTGTCTGCGCCTAAATTACACCATGCCCCTAAAACAGAGTTTCCTAAAAACCCATCATGCCCTTTGTTTGAATAACTAAAAATAACCGAATTATTAACCTCACCTCCTACTTTACTATGCGGCCCAACTGTTGTTGACCCATATATTTTGGCACCCATTTTAATAGTTGAAC
>JBAQZZ010000216.1:0-21686 GCA_049791475.1 Flavobacteriaceae bacterium
TTTTGTGTGTTATATAGAATATGTTTTTAAAACCTATAACCAACACTAATACCGACTTTCCCAACTATTTCATAATCATATCGGTCATTTTGAAAAAGGTTCCTTCCAAAACCTACATTTAGTTCACCAATAAATCCACTATTAGTAATCCACTTTCCACCTAAACCAATACCTAGTGCAAAATCGGTTATATTTTCTTTTTGACTTGCAAAATTAAAACCATCACTTGAGTATATATATTCATTAGTCGAATTTAGCATTCCAAAACCTTCAACAAAAAATCCTGCTGCGTATTTATTACCAAAGTAAAAACGGTAATAAGGTGAGATGTAATAATTAATATCATCGTTTATATCATCATCAAAAGGCAAAAATACGTTTAAACCAAATGCAGATTCTTGATTAATGATGCGTTCGTAAGTCACATCAAAAGCTCCAAGAACAAGATAAAGTCCATTAAGTTTTACTTCATTGAAATTTTCTGAGGAACTATTTTCGGGTTGTTCTTGAGAAAAAGTTGAGATTGATAATAGAATTGTTAAAACGAGTAATAATTTAGTTTTTTTCATAAATAGTTTTTTAGATATAAGTAAGCTATGTAGCAATTATTATGCCATTGTAAGATGCATAAAAATGAAAAGGTTGCGTGTTAAAATGCTTTATTTTTAAATAGTTATTTGCCTATCAATTTGCTGATCTAATGAAATAAAGGTTTCGGTTCTAGAAACTCCAGAAATAGTTTGAATTTGGTTATTTAATAAATGCATTAAATGTTCGTTATCTCTGCATAACAACTTAATTAAAACATTCCAATTACCAGTTGTGTAGTGGCATTCCAGTACTTCAGGCACTTTTTTAAGTTGTTTTATAGCTTCTGGGTTTTGAATAGCTTTATCTAAATAAACACCAATAAAGGCAACGGTTCTATAACCTAAAACTTTTGGGTCTATTATAAATTTTGAGCCTGCAATTAAACCAGATTTTTCTAGTTTTCGAATACGTTGATGAATAGCCGCTCCAGATATATCAATATTTCTAGCAATTTCTAGAATAGGAATTCTAGCGTCTTCCATAAGAGCACGTAGTATTTTTTTGTCGATACCATCTATGGTTATAACTTTAGTCTTTGGCATAATTTTATATTGAATAGTTTCGGTTTGAAATGTAAAAATAGCTATTTGATTTAAATATGAAAGCAAAATGGAGTTTCTTAAACTAGAAATACGAAAAATTTATAAAAACCCTTGCATGGGTTTTGTTGTGGTAATTATATGAGGGAATTACTAAAAAAATGAAAATTAATTATTCAAAGGGTTGTAGCCCAAATAAGGAACTTCTTTTTCATTAAATAAAATTCCAAAATCTTTTAATTCTGTTAGAATAGGTTGGTAAACTTCTTTAGTTATTGGTATTTGAACTCCAGACGTTTTAATTTTACCGTTTAAGATAGCTAGTGTTGCTATGGCAACGGGCAAACCAACAGTTTTTGCCATGGCAGTATACGTTTGGTCTTCACCAAGAACCACCATGTTGGCATCAATTTGATATTTTTTACCATTTTTCTCATACCCAAATTTATGATACATTACAATCATATCTTTATCACTTTCAGCAAGTGTCCAGCTATCCATGAGTATTTTTTGAAGTATCTCAGCTGGTGTTGCTTTTTTAAGTTTTACTTTTTTATTAGCGTTAAAAATATCTAGTTCTACTAATTTATCCCATACAATATCATCTTGATCAATTTTTAACGCATGTCTTAGTTTTAATTCAACAGAATCTGAGGGGCTGTATGGCAAAAAGGCATTTACAAAATCTCGATAACTCATATTTTCACTATCATCAACAGTGTAGCTGTCATCAGTCATTCCTAAAGTAACAAAAATATTCCAAGCTCTACTAAAACCCACACGACGTATCGTACCACGATATAATGTTTTAATATCTTTTAACTCATAAATACTTTGATATTTTAAAGAATCGCGATTGGCATAAACTTCAAAACGACCAAATTTCTCGATGTCTAAAAACTCTGTGCGCCTAAATAATCGATTGTATGGAATGTATTTATAGGTACCTTCTTGTAAAAATTTCGCGGTACCGCCTTGGCCTGCGGTTACTACATTTCTTGGATTCCAAGTGAATTTATAATTCCAAAGATTATTATCGCTTTCTGGAGCAATTAAGCCACCTGTAAAGGATTCAAATAAAATAATATTTCCGCCATTATCACGAATTCTATCTAAAACTAGCATCGCGCTCATATGGTCTATGCCAGGGTCTACACCAATTTCATTCATGAGCACCACGCCTTTTTTTATGGCAGCAGCATTTAAAGCTTCCATTTCATTACTAACATATGATGCTGTAACCATGTGTTTGCCAAATAGAATACAATCTTTGGCCACTTCAATATGAAAACGAGCTGGAAGCATAGAAACCACAATATCAGCTTCTCTTATAGCTTTTTTTCGAGATGTTTCGTTAAAAATATCTAGAACAAGTGTGCATGCATTTTCATGATTTCCAATATGTTTTTTAGCATTTTCAATGTGTATATCAGCAATGGTAATGTGTAATTTTTCTGAATTTGATTTATCTAATAAATATTTTATAAGATAAGAAGTCGATTTACCAGAACCAATGACTAATATTTTTCGCATATTGAGTAACTTTACTTAGTGTTAATTAAGAATGAAATAAGAATTTCATTTTACGAATTTAATAAAAAATAAGCTTATTTATTACGAATAATTCATAAAAATATGAATAAAAAAATACTAGTAACAGCTTCACTTTTAGGATTAACAAGTGTCGTTTTTGGGGCTTTTGGAGCGCATAGTTTAAAGGAGTTAATTTCAATAGAGTCGCAACAAACTTTTGAAACGGGTGTGCGTTATCAAATGTATCATGCGATTTTGTTATTATTTGTTGGTATAACCTCATTGATTAAGGAAAAAACAAAACGTATCATTTATTATTTGGTTGTTGTGGGTTTACTATTGTTCTCAGGTTCCATTTATGTTCTAGCCACCAATACACTAACCACTTTTGATTTTAAAACTATAGGATTTATAACACCAATTGGAGGATTGTTTTTAATTACAGCATGGTTTCTTTTATTTGTCCACTTTTTAAAGAATAAAACGTAAAAATGATATTTTATTAAAGATAATTAAAAATAATTGTTCTAATTTTGCGCAATAAGTAATTTTAGAATAAAATATGGAAAACTTTAATCAGGTTACGAAAACGATTTCGTTAGAGCAATACGGAATTAAAAAGGCAAAAGTTAAATATCAATTATCACCAGAACAACTTCATGACATAGCTGTTGAAAAGGGTCAAGGTGTTACCGCTTCATCAGGAGCTTTAGCCGTTAATACTGGGGAATTTACTGGGCGTTCTCCACAAGACAGGTTTATTGTTAAAGATGACATCACAAAAGATCGTATTTGGTGGGGCAATATTAATATTCCTTTTGAGACTGATAAATTTGATGATCTATATAATAAGGTAACTAATTATCTTTCTGAAAAAGAAATTTTTGTACGCGATTGTTATGCTTGTGCAGATGAAAATTACAAGTTAAATATTCGGGTTATTAATGAATATCCATGGAGTAATCAGTTCGCATACAATATGTTTTTACGACCAACTGAAAAAGAGTTGGAAGGTTTTAAACCAGAATGGATCGTAGTAAATGCCCCAGGTTTTATGGCAAATCCAGAAGTTGATGGTACACGTCAGCACAATTTCGCCATATTAAACTTTACGAAAAAAATAGCTTTAATTGGAGGTACAGGTTATACAGGTGAAATTAAAAAAGGTATTTTTTCTGCTTTAAATTTTATATTACCCGTGTTTAAAAATACGTTGCCGATGCATTGTAGCGCCAATGTTGGTGCATCTGGGGATACAGCGATTTTTTTCGGACTATCGGGTACAGGAAAAACCACACTTTCTACAGATCCAAATAGAAGTTTAATAGGTGATGATGAACATGGTTGGACAAACGAAAATTCAGTATTTAATTTTGAAGGCGGTTGTTATGCAAAAGTGATAAACCTATCAAGAGATAACGAACCAGAAATTTATGATGCTATTAAAAAAGGAGCGATTCTTGAAAATGTTATTCTTGATAAAAATGGTCATGTTAATTTTGAAGATACATCTATAACGCAAAATACAAGAGTAAGTTACCCTATAGATCATATTGAAAATATTCAAGTGCCTTCTACTGGAAAAAATCCAAAGAATATTTTCTTTTTAACAGCAGATGCTTTTGGAGTATTACCTCCAATTTCTAAGTTAACACCAAGTCAAGCTGCTTATCATTTTATATCTGGTTATACTGCTAAAGTAGCAGGAACCGAAGCAGGCGTTATTGAACCAGTTCCAAGTTTTTCAGCATGTTTTGGTGCGCCTTTTATGCCTTTGCATCCTTCTAAATATGCAGAAATGCTAAGTAAAAAAATGATAGATGCTGGAGTTAATGTATGGTTAGTAAATACAGGTTGGACCGGTGGCCCTTACGGTGTTGGAACTCGAATGAAACTGAAATATACACGCGCCATGATTAATGCCGTTTTAAATGGTGATTTAGGGTTGTATACTTATGATACTTATCATATACATTCTGTATTTGGTGTAGCACAACCCAGAGAATGTCCTGGTGTGCCAACAAGTGTTTTAAGTCCTAGGTCAACATGGAATGATGATGAAGCTTATTATAAAACTGCTTTTAAACTAACCAATGCATTTAGGGAAAACTTTAAAAAGTTTGAAGAACATTGTACTGAGGAAATTAGAAGAGGTGGTCCACAGCGATATGCATTTTAAAAAGAAAAGCCCGATTTTATAAAATCAGGCTTTTTTTATTTATGCAGTTTAACTTTTAAAGAATAATAATTAAAAGTAGGATTATAATTATAGCTCCACTCGAGATATAAATACCATTCCCTGAAGCTCTAACGCTTTTCTTTATGGCACGAACTTCTTTACGTAATTCTTTTTTTTCTAAACGATTTAAAGAAGATTTATCCAAGCTTTTAATTTCATTTAAGCGATCAATCATTTCTCTAATTTCTGGAGGCATTTCATTTGTTTCAACTGATATGTGTATAGGTGTTTTTTCAGTAGCCATGACACTATTTGGAAACATAACGAACGAAAATGCTATAAGCATTAAACAAAGAAGCTTTTTTTTCATTTTTAATTAATTTAAAATGTTAGTTCTATAAAGATACAATTAAATAGTTTGTGTTATTTTGAATTATAATTTTCAGTTATAAGTACAAAAAAAGGGATGATTTTAAATCATCCCTTTTCAAACTATTTAAATCAAAGATTACTTCCTCTTATTAACCATATCAATATATTTCTGCAAAGCCATAGTCATAGAAGGTGTTTCAGGTGTTGGTGCAGAAATATCTACACGTAAGCCTTTTTCTTCAACAGCTTTAATTGTGGTGTTCCCAAAAACAGCAATTCTTGTTTCGTTTTGTTTAAAATCTGGAAAGTTTTGAAATAACGATTCTATTCCCGACGGACTAAAAAACACTAAAACATCATAATACACATTAGCTAAATCAGATAAATCGCTAACTACTGTTTTGTAAAACGTGGCTTGTTTCCAGTTAATGCCCAAAGCATCTAAAGTATTAGGTACTTCAGTTTTTACTTTATCTGTTGTAGGTAACAAGAATGTTTCATCTTTATATTTTTTAATCAAAGGCGATAACTCAGAAAATGTACGTTTACCTACGTATATTTTACGTTTTCTGTACACTACATATTTTTGCAAGTAATAAGCAACTGCTTCAGATTGACAAAAATATTTTAAAGTATCTGGTACTTTAAATCGCATTTCATCTGCCACTCTAAAAAAGTGATCTACAGCATTTCTACTGGTTAATATAATTGCAGTATAGTTGTTTAAATCTACTTTTTGATGCCGAATTTCTTTGGCATCAACACCTTCAACATGAATAAAAGGTCTAAAGTCTATTTTAACCTTTTGTTTTTCTTGTAAATCGAAGTAAGGTGAGTTCTCTATTTTAGGTTCAGGCTGTGATACTAAAATGGTTTTAACTTTCATAGGCTGCAATAATTTGGCTTTTTTATGAAATAAACACCTTGTATAAAATAACGTAGGGTGCGATTTCGAGAGCGCAAAGATACAAAATAAAATAAAATAAGTTGTTTTTTATTAAACTTTGATGTGTTTTAAATGAAGTAATTAAGCCAATAATATTAACTATTAATAGGATGGTAACAAAAACATAAACTAAATTTAAAGAGTCTTGAAAACTAAAGAGTAAAATGGCATTTATAGGTAATAATAAAAGGCCTAAATAGTTTTTATAACTTATTTTTTGAAAGAGATATTCATCAATTATTTTATCAATTTCAAAAAGGCTTCCAATTAGGCGTTCAGTAAGTACTTTTATTAAAATGAAAGCACCTATACCAGTTATAAATTTAAAAAGGATATTAATATCTATGGTTTTAAAATCAATAACTTTCTGGTAAAGTATAAAACTGAAAACCACCAAACATAGAATTAAATTACCAAATAATAAGGCATCAAACTTATCGAAGAATTTTTGATCTCTGGAGTAAATTTTAAGGTATTTGGAATTTCCTAAAACATATAAAAAATCTTCAAACCGTTTAGGAGCGGTCAATTTTGCTAATGCAATAATAACTAACCCAAGTACCAATAAAATGGTAAATAATTCATTTGAATATACATCGCGAATCATGCCATAAAATTATTATAAATATTAACAAAACCCTATAATTATTAAGGAATATTTAGAAAAAAGAATCTTATAAATAATGTACATTTGCTAAAAATAATGAGTTTTTAACAAATTTTGAGCATGCAGAATACGGTTGTGATTATACCTACATACAACGAAATTGAAAATATTGAAGCTATTATTAAGGCTATATTTTCAAAATCAGATGCTACTCATATTTTAATTGTTGATGATAATTCTCCAGATTTAACGGGTTTAAAGGTTAAAGAGCTCCAAACAGATTTTCCGAACCGCCTGTTTTTAGAAGTACGCAAAGAAAAATCTGGATTAGGAACAGCTTATATTCACGGGTTTAAATGGTGTTTAGCTAAAAAGTATGATTATATTTTTGAAATGGACGCCGATTTTTCACATAACCCAACCGATTTAATAAAATTGTATAATGCATGTGCTGTTGATGGTGCAGATTTATCTATTGGTTCCAGATATGTAACTGGAGTTAATGTAGTAAACTGGCCCATGAGTCGTGTGTTAATGTCTTATTTGGCCTCAAAATATGTGCGTGTAATTACAGGTATGAAGATACATGATACCACAGCGGGTTTTGTATGTTATAAACGTTCTGTTTTGGAGGCTATTGATTTAAATAAAATTAAATTTATAGGTTATGCGTTTCAAATAGAAATGAAATTTAAAGCCTATTTAAAGGGTTTTAAGATTATTGAAGTTCCTGTAATATTCACAGATAGAATAAAAGGTGTTTCCAAATTAAGTTCAGGAATTATTTCTGAAGCCATTTTTGGAGTTATTTCTATGAAGCTTAAAAGTCTTTTTAAAAAATAATTTATCAATGAAACAGAAAACGATACTCATAAAAAACGCCAATATTGTAAATGAGGGTGCCATTGTTAGAGGCGATATTTTAATTGAGGGCGAATTTATAAAAGAGATTAACGACTCAATAAGCGCAAAATCGTCTGATGTGTATGTTATTGATGCAGAAGGTAAATATGTTTTACCCGGCGCTATTGATGACCAAGTGCATTTTAGAGAACCTGGTTTAACGCATAAAGCTAACATTGAAACCGAATCTAGAGCAGCTATTGCAGGTGGTATTACATCTTTTATAGAAATGCCTAATACGAATCCGCAGACTACAACGGTTGAAAAATTAGAAGAAAAATTTGAGATTGCGGCAAAAACGTCGTTTGCAAATTATTCATTTATGTTTGGCGGTACCAATGATAATTTAGAAGAAATTTTAAAAGTAGATTCTAAAACTGTTGCTGGATTAAAACTGTTTTTAGGCTCATCAACGGGTAATATGTTAGTTGACGATCCTAAAGTTTTAGAGAAAATATTTAAAAGTACAGATATGGTTATCTCTGTACATTGTGAGGATGAAGCTACTATAAAAAAGAATTTACAAGAACATTTAGAAAAGTTTGGAGACGCTATTCCAATGCGATATCATCCAATTATTAGAAGTGAAGAGGCTTGTTATTTATCATCTTCAAAAGCTATAGAACTTGCCAAAAAAACAGGTGCAAGACTTCATGTTTTTCATTTGTCTACAGGAAAAGAAACCAATTTATTTTCCAATAAAATACCGTTAAAAGATAAAAAAATTACGGCTGAGGTTTGTATTCATCATTTATGGTTTAATGATACCGATTATGATAAAAAAGGAACTCATATAAAATGGAATCCTGCTGTAAAAACTGAAAAAGACAGAACTCAATTATGGGACGCTTTACTTGATGATAGAATTGATGTGATTGCTACAGATCACGCGCCACATACTATAGAAGAGAAAAACAACGTTTATACTAGCGCGCCTTCTGGAGGGCCTTTGGTACAACACGCCATGCCTGCCATGTTGGAAATGCACCATAAAGGGAAGATTTCAATTGAGAGAATTGTTGAAAAAATGTGTCATAATCCTGCTATTTTATTTCAAGTTGAAAAAAGAGGCTATATAAAAGAAGGCTATTTTGCAGATTTAGTTTTTGTGGATTTAAACAATCCGTGGACTGTAAAAAAAGATAATATTCTTTATAAATGTGGATGGTCACCTTTTGAGGGTACAACATTTAAATCTAGAATTACACATACGTTTTTAAATGGTAGTTTAGTATATCAAAATGCTAAATTCACTGATGTTAAAGCTGCCAAACGATTAACTTTCAATAGATGATTTTAAAACGATTAACATTATATTTCGGAATTGTTTTATTAGTAACGGCATGTTATCAATATAAGAAACCAGAAAAACCAAAGAATTTAATTTCTAAAGATAAAATGGTTGGTATTTTAATTGATGTTAAATTAATAACTTCTGCAAATGGCTTGAACAAAATAATAATGAATGAACAAGGTGTTAATAATGAGGCGTATATTTTTAATAAACACAATATTGATAGTTTACAATTTGCATTAAGTAACCAATATTATGCTTTTAATATTAAAGAATACGAGGAAATTTATGAAAAAGTTAAAGACAGTTTAGAGCAACTCAAGGATATTTATAAAAAAATAGAACTGAAAGAAGAAGCCGAAGAAAAAGCACAAAAAAAGAAAGATTCTATTAATAATGTGTTGTTTAAAGGTAAAGATTCCTTAACTATAATTAAAATTCAAGATTCATTAAAAACGATAATAAAAAAAGAAGATTCTCTAACCCAAAGTTTGTTAAAAAATAAGTTTCAAGGAAGAGATCTTATTTCACCTGTTTCAGATACAGATTACCAGTCTCAATAATACTTTTCTCAATATCTATAAAAGTATAATTAAGTTCCTCTTTCAATTTGTTATTACTATAATTAGTATGAGAAGACAGCGAATTTGAAATTTGCTTAGTCAGTTGTCTGCGTTTGCCTGTAATTTTGTGTTTTAACCAATCAAGTTTCCAAGCAATACCTAATAATTTTTTTGAAGCAAGTTTTTTAGGTAATTTGCTGTTTACAGATTTTGATAAGGTTTCTAAAAAGTGTTTGTAAGTCCAGTTTTCGGCAACCAAAATATATCTTTCATTAACGATATCACTTTTTAAAAGTTGAATCATGATTGAAACAACATCTTCAATAGATACAAGCCCAATAGTTCCGGCAGTATAGTATTTAAAGCCTTTGTGCGCTTTTTTAAATAAATTTCCACTACCGTAATGCCAAATACCCGAACCTAAAATAACACCTGGATTTACAATTACAGCATCCAAACCTTCTTGTGTGCCTCGCCAAACTTCCATTTCAGCGCCATATTTTGTAATGGCATAATCACTGTTATCTGCTTCAGGATTCCAATCTGTATTTTCAGTAATAGGTTCGTTATTTAAAGCGTTTCCTAAAGTTGCAATAGAGCTAACGTAACAGAGTTTTTTAACACTATTAGACATACAAAGATTTACAATATTTGCAGTGCCTTCAATATTTGTACGTCTTAAAACTTTGTATTTATTTGGTTCAAAAGATACAAATGCGGCACAATGATAAACATAATCAATTGCTTTAAAAGCTTCTGTTAATGCTGGAATATCTAAAATATCAGCTTTTATCCATTCAATAGAATGAAACAGGTTTTGAGAATGGTCTGTGTAGGTAGAAAATACGTTTTTCACATGTTTTAGTTTGTGGTCACTTCTATAAATAGCTCTAACTTTTTCATTAGTACTTGCCAATTTATAAAGCAAATGTGCACCAACTAAACCTGTACTTCCTGTTACTAAAATCATGCAACTAAATTAAAGAATTATTCAGAATACATCAGTAATTCTATACGTATTTTTATATTTGCCAAAGATTACTAAATAGATTTAATGATGATAAAGAATTTTGTTGAAGAATTGACTTGGCGAGGTATGACACATACAGTTACGCCTGGTGCTGAAGAACATTTAATGGAGAGCATGCGAAGTGCTTATGTGGGTTTTGACCCAACAGCAAATTCTTTACACATTGGTAATTTAGTTCCTATTATGTTATTAGCACATTACCAGCGTTGCGGGCACAAACCTGTGGCTTTAGTTGGAGGCGCAACGGGTATGATTGGTGATCCTTCAGGGAAATCTAACGAGCGTAATTTGCTAGATGAAAATACGTTGCGTCATAACCAAGAAGCCATAAAAAATCAATTAGCACACTTTTTAGATTTTGAAAGTGATGCTGAAAATGCAGCTGTTTTAGTTAATAATTACGATTGGATGAAAGATATTTCCTTTCTTGAATTTATTCGTGATGTTGGTAAACATATTACCGTAAATTATATGATGGCGAAAGATTCTGTTAAAAATAGAATTTCTTCTGATTCTTCTGAGGGGATGAGTTTTACCGAATTTACCTATCAATTAGTTCAAGGATATGATTTTCTTTACTTGTACAAGGAAAAAGATTGTACCATACAAATGGGCGGTAGTGATCAATGGGGAAATATTACAACCGGAACCGAATTAATTAGACGTGTAGGTAGTGGAAAAGGATTTGCAATTACGTGCCCATTAATAACAAAATCAGATGGTTCAAAATTTGGAAAATCTGAGGGCGGAAATGTTTGGTTAGATGCCAATAGAACATCGCCTTATAAATTTTACCAGTATTGGTTAAATTCTAGCGATGAAGATGCCGAAAAGTATATTAAAATTTTCACTTTTTTAAATGAAGAAGACATAAATGTATTGATAAAAGAACACCAAGAAGCACCACATTTAAGAGTTTTACAAAGGCGTTTAGCTGAAGAAATAACGATGATGGTGCATTCAAAAGACGATTTAGATAATGCCATTAAAGCGAGTAATATTCTTTTCGGTAAATCTACAGGTGATGATTTAAAGCAACTAAATGAACAAACGTTTTTAGATGTTTTTGATGGTGTGCCACAAACTGAAATATCACAATCTGATATTGAAAACGGACTTGATATTATTGCCGCTTTAGCTGAAAAAGGTGGTTTTTTAAAATCTAATGGAGAAGCAAGACGTGCATTAAAAGAAAACTCAATAGCAGTAAATAAAGAAAAAGTAAAAGAAGATTATAGTATTTCTAAAAAAGACTTAATTAATAATAAGTTTGTGTTATTGCAACGTGGTAAAAAGAACTACTTCGTATTACGAATTGTCTAAAATAATAAAGCCTGATCGAGAGATCAGGCTTTAAAAATAACCAACCAACTAAAAAACTAATCTTTCTTTTTCTTAGTTAGCATTTTTGTCGTTAATACTTTTTAAACCTTACAATTAATACAACTATTTTTTAAATTTTATTTGCTCCCAATTTTTATCTGCTTTTTCAATTAATAGTTTTTCATTTTCTTTTTGCCATAGCTTCAGTGTGTTAGTTCCCCAAGCATCATAAAATAGATAAAGCTTTCCGTTTTCAATTAAAAAAGTTTCAGGATTTATTGACACTTTACTGCTTTTTAAAGCAACAGCATAAGCACAATAACCACCATATTGAGGCATGTATTTTTTAGGGTTATTATTAAACGCTTTTAAATTTTCTTCAGAAGAAAACTTGTAAATGATGTCGTTTAAAGTGGTGGTTATTTTCTTATCTCCTTCAATAGCTCGGTTATTGAAATAGGCCACAACATCATAACCATTGGCAGCAAAGCCTTTTTTGGTATTGTAATCTATAGTTTGGGCAAATGATATTGTCGTACAAAAGAGAAATATAAAAATGGAATGTTTCATAAAATGGATTTATTGCTAAGTCGTAAGCTAATCGATAACTTACTGTTAAAATACCATTAAATTACAGCCTCTAATATCTGAATTATCAAAACGACCTATAATTTCGAAAGTCCCATTTTCATTTACGCGACCTAAATCTTGAGTGGCTATAAAAGCGCAGGAATTTATATTCGCCAAATCAATTACGTTAACACCTCCAGCCTTTTTAAAGTTATTTAATGTAAGCGCATCTTCTGTATCTCTAGTTAGAATTTTCATCCACGGCGGACAATTAAAAACACCATGTCCTTTAGAATAAGCCTGACTTAAAAGTTCAGTCATACCATATTCGCTATGAATTTGATTAACACCAAAACCAGATTTTAATTTGTTGTGAAGGGCATCTCTAATCAACTCTTTTCGTCGCCCTTTCATACCACCAGTTTCCATAACAATGGTATTTTTCAAATTAAATTTATAGGTTTCAACCAAATCTAATAATGCGAAAGAAACCCCAATGAGAAGCACTTTTTTGCCTTCAGAATCTAGTTTGATAAGATGATCTTTTAATTCATAAAGATTATTTAAATAAAAGCCACTTTCTTTATGTTTAGATTGAGAAATCATCGCATCAACCATATAAATCAATGATGATCCTTTGCGCTCTAAATATGAAGGTAGTAAAGCCAAAATCACATAATCCTCAGTTTTTCCATAAAAGTGATTGAAGCCTTTGCTAAAACTTTGTTTGTAAATATCTAAATTGGTAATGTGGTGTTTACTGGTAGTGTTTCCTGTTGTTCCTGAGCTTGAAAATGTTGTTTTAATGGAATCGTTTGAACTTAATATTTGATGTGTTTTAAAAAATTGAATGGGTAAAAAGGGAATATCTTGTATTGTTTTTACATCGCTTGGATGCTTGTATAATAAGTCGCAAAATGACCGATAAACAGTATTATTCTCAAACTGAAAATTAAAAATTTGTAATGCCAAATTTTCAAATTCAGAGGGTGTTTTTATCTTAAAAATACGGTTAGTATTTATCATTTAAAATTATCGATTCGAGTGAATATAATTTTACTATTTTAAGTATAACAAAAGTACTAAAATAAAAAAGCGCTACCATTGGTAGCACTTTCAAATATTTAAAAGAAGTAATTTATCTAATTTTTTTACTTTATCACTAATTTTCGTGTTTCAGTAATAGCGCTCTCAGTAATTCTTAAAATATAAACGCCTTTACTTAAATTAGATATATTTAACTCTTTACCTGTAATAACTGTTGAAAATATTTGCTTTCCTAAAACATTAAAAAATTCAACTTTTTTTGTCAAATTACTTTTAGATGTAATGTATATAAATGTTTTACCGTTTGTAACTGGGTTAGGATATATTGATAAGTCCTCTATATTTTGTTGCACTCGCAAACCATCATTAAAGCCATTTTGCGAAAATCCTTCGTAGGAAATCATAAATGTCAATGAGAAAAGTAAGATTAAAAAGTAGTTTTTATTCATAATTTCAATTTGGTAGTATAAATGTAATAAAATGTAACAAAAGTTATACCAAAATAATGTTAAAGATTTGCGCTGTTAGTCGAAATGTTAAATACCTGTAAGTTGTTTGTTACCTTAATGTTATTTATTTTAGTATTTTAACAAAACAACCCTATTAGTTTTATCTTTACTTAAATTATCGAGGTTTAATTTACTTAACGAATGAAAAAAAAGGATATAAAAATATTGTTGGTCGATGATGAACCTGATATTTTAGAAATTGTAGGTTATAATTTATCAAGTGAAGGTTATCAAGTTATTACTGCCGAAAACGGTTTTGAAGCTGTTAAAAAAGCAAAAAAAGAACAGCCACATTTAATTATATTAGATGTAATGATGCCAGAAATGGATGGTGTTGAAGCCTGTGAGTTGATTAGAAAAAATCCTGATTTAACAAACACCATAGTTACTTTTCTTACAGCTAGAGGTGAAGATTATTCCCAAGTAGCTGGATTTGATGCTGGAGCCGATGATTATATTACCAAACCCATAAAACCAAAAGTTTTAGTTAGTAAAGTAAAAGCCCTTTTGCGTCGTTTTAAAGAAGAAGATATTGTAAATACTGTTAAAATAGGTACTTTAGAAATAAATAGAGACGAATATAAAATCATTTCAAAAGGCAAAGAAATTATACTTCCAAGAAAAGAATTTGAATTACTATCTTTACTGGCATCAAAACCAGGAAAAGTATTTAAACGCGACGAAATTTTAGATACCGTTTGGGGTAATGAAGTTGTTGTAGGCGGAAGAACTATTGATGTTCACATACGTAAGTTACGTGAAAAACTAGGTGATAAAAGTTTTAAAACAGTAAAAGGAGTAGGTTATAAGTTTGTTGATTAATGCAGACAAAATTTAAAAAATCATATCGATTTGCAATATTCACGTCGTTCTATATAACCTTATATATAACGCTTTTGATGAGCGTTTTTTTGTATTACTTTTTTGAGCTTAACTGGTTGCCAATACTTCTGTTTTTTGTGAGTGTTTATCTATTTACTTTCCTTGTAATTCAATATAGAGTTGAGCGATTTATATACAGACGTGTAAAAAAAATATACGACGATTTAACACTCTTAGAATCTGCAAGCTTAACAAAAGGTGCTATTACTACAGATATGCGAACACTTACGCAAGAAATAGATAAGTTTGCTAGAGATAAAAAAATAGAAATTGAAACGCTTAAAGTTCGAGAAAAATATAGAAAAGAATTTCTTGGAAATGTATCGCATGAATTAAAAACGCCCCTTTTTACAGTTCAAGGTTATATTTTAACATTACTTGATGGTGCTATGAACGACAAAGATATTAGAGAAAAATATCTTGAAAGAGCTAGCAAAGGTATAGAAAGATTAGGCTACATAATTAAAGATTTAGACATGATAACCAAGTTGGAAGTTGGAGATTTAAGTCTTAAAATGGAAACGTTTAACATTGTAGAGTTAGTAGAGAATGTTTTTGATATGCTTGAAATGAAAGCTTCCAAAAAGAAGATAACCGTAACTTTTGATATGGATTATCAAAATTCTATTAGGGTTAAAGCTGATAAAGAACGTATCCAACAAGTGCTTGCAAATTTAATTGTGAATTCAATCAAATATGGCAGGTATAAAGGAACTACAGAAGTAAGTATAGAAAACTTAATAAAAAATAAAGTTATTGTTAGAGTTACAGATAATGGTGAAGGTATTTCTAGCGAACATTTACCGCGTTTATTCGAACGTTTTTATCGCGTTGATAAAAGTGGCTCTCGAAAAGAAGGCGGTTCAGGTCTAGGCTTATCCATTGTGAAACATATTATTGAGGCTCACGATGAAAAAATATATGTAGAAAGTGAATACGGTGTAGGTAGTGAGTTTTCATTCACGCTCGAAAAGGCTGAATAATTTCGGGTAATCAACTTCATGATTAAAGGCTTTTAAACCTTCAAAATCATCAATAGTATTTAATTTTTTTAAAGTAAATTCATCTTGTTTGCAGCTTGGTACAAGATTTAAATCGGTTAATCTTTTAGCTAAATATTCTTGTTCAAATTGCCCCGGAGTTGGTATAAAAAAAGCTTTTTTATTCAATTTAGCTAAATCCATAACCGTTGTATAACCTGATCTTGAAATAATTAATGCACTCTCATTAATGGTTTTTTCAAGTGAGTCAGAGGTCATAAAATTATAAACTTTAATATTTCCTAAAACTTTAATGGTTTGTTCTTGTTCCATAATACCTTTTACAAAAACTATTTTTCCTTGATAAGGGTTTAGTGCTTTTAAAAGTTTTTCTTCTAAAAATGTGCGTTGAGGCTCAGGTCCAGAAATTAAAACCATAATATCATAAGTGATTTTTTGTTGCTTTTTTTCGAACCTACTCAATGGTCCAATATATTCTGTTGGGATTTCAAAAGTATCTGGATGACCAAGTTTTCCGCTCAAATTGGGTTCGTTTTTTACATCGGGAACCCAACAAACATCAAATTTTTTTATAATTTGCGAGTGCATTTTAGTACTAAGCCAAGTTGTATTTCCGCTTAAAACATGAAGCTGATGTGTTATAAAAACAGAGGGTACTTTTTTACTATATACACCAAGTCTGTTATCCGAAATAATTCCAGCAATATCATGCCTTTCTATAATTTTTTTAGTTGCTATTTTTTCAGCGCTAATGGCTTTAATAAGTTTAGGTAAGTCCATTAAAAGTTTTAACTTAAAATTTTTACCTTTTTTAGCATAAGTTACATGGTATGCTGGAAGTTC
Organism: Flavobacteriaceae bacterium; assembly: GCA_049791475.1. Classification (GTDB taxonomy): domain Bacteria; phylum Bacteroidota; class Bacteroidia; order Flavobacteriales; family Flavobacteriaceae; genus CAXBID01. The sequence goes on from JBAQZZ010000216.1 coordinate 16,733, forward strand.
TATAGTTGAAATATTTGGAAATTCTTTTTGTAATAATTTTAAAGCATCTCCATCGCTTGCAATAATAGGTTGATAATAATGTGCAATTAATGCTTTAATTATTGGAATGCTTCGTGTAGCATGACCCAACCCCCAATTTAAAGGCGCTACTAAAATTTTTTTCTTCATAATTTAATATGATGTGATTTTCTTTTATAGTTGAAACTAGAAAATTCACTTAAATTCAAAGTTAAGTATAATATTACTCTTTTATATTTCCTTAATTTTGCCAAATAATTAAAAATTTGTATTAATCTGTGGGAAGTAAAAATAAACTTAGGCGTTTTAAAGAAAACGAGACTTTTTCAAACGTGTTTCAACCAACCAGAGAGGAATTGGTGAATTCAAATTTCAATTTGAAAGGGCATTGGAGAACTATTGTTTTTAAAAACGATAACCCATTAGTTTTAGAATTAGGCTGCGGAAAAGGTGAATATGCAACAGCATTAGCTCAAAAACATCCAAATAAAAATTTTATAGGCATAGACATAAAAGGGGCTCGTTTTTGGCGAGGTGCAAAAACTGCTCTTGAAGAAAATATATCAAACGTTGCCTTTTTGCGTACACAAATAGAACTTATTGACCATGCTTTTGCAAATAACGAAGTTGATGAAATTTGGATTACATTCCCAGATCCGCAAATTAAATATAAGCGCACAAAACATAGAATGACCAACGCTACTTTTTTAAAACGTTATAAAACGATATTAAAACCAGAAGGCATTGTAAATTTAAAAACAGATAGCGAATTTATGCACGGTTACACACTCGGTTTATTACATGGAGCTGGCCATGATGTGCTTTACGCTAACCATAATGTTTATAAACAAGAAGGCAGTCCTGAAGAAGTTACAAGCATTCAAACCTTTTACGAATCGCAATATTTAGAGCAAAACAAACCAATTACGTATATTCGGTTTAAAATAAAATAGTAGTGAATATAACATTTATCTTTTTTTTAGGCTTAATAGTTGCTTTAATTGGTGTTATTCCACCAGGTTTATTAAACATGACTGCTGCTAAAATAAGTTTAAAAGAAGGTCATGTAAGAGGTGTTATGTTTTCTATTGGAGTTTGTGTTATTGTGCTAGCTCAAACCTATTTAGCGGCTATTTTTGCTAGGTATTTAAGTATGCACCCAGAAGTGATTGACATTTTACAACGCGTAGCTTTTGTTATTTTTATTTTAATTACCATATATTTTTTATTTATTGCCAAATCTCAACCTCAGTCGCAAATTCAACCAAAAATAAAAAGTAAACACAGTCGCTTTTTTCAAGGTGTATTTTTGTCTGCGATTAATGTGTTTCCTATTCCATATCAAGCCTATATGACCATAACGCTGGCTTCAATAGGCTGGTTAGATTTTAGTCAAATTAGTATTATTTCTTATATTTCAGGAGCAGCCATGGGCACTTTTGTAACGCTTTATATGTATATTTTCTTTTTTGAAAAAATAAGAGGAAAAGCATTTACTTCTCAAAAGAGTATGAACTATGTTATTGGCGGAATTACAGGTGTTATTTCTATTGTAACTTTAATTAATATAATTAGAGAATTTTAGTAATGAAACCAGAAACACTCAATTTTTTCGATAAAGTATACCAAGTTGCTAAGTTAATACCTCACGGTAAAGTAACTAGTTATGGAGCCATTGCTAGGTATTTAGGAGCGGCAAAAAGTGCAAGAATGGTTGGTTATGCTATGAATGGTTCGGGAGGAAAAAATGTTCCCGCACATCGGGTTGTAAATAGAAAAGGTTTGCTTACAGGTAAACATCATTTTGATGGTACTAATCTGATGCAGCAATTATTAGAAAGTGAAGGTATTGAAGTTATTGAAAATCAAATTCAAAACTTTGATGAGGTGTTTTGGGATCCTAATGTATTACTCTAAAAAATCAACTTGCTTTTTTAATATTTTCTTTTTTATGAGCTAATTTTAAAACACTTGAAAGTAAATTAGTTTCGTTATTAAAAAGAGATTCTTTTAAAAGTTGCATTTCTTCTTCAATGTTTTCTTTAACCGTTTTCTTTAATTTATCAGTAAAATCTAAATTAAAAACCTTTTTGTAAAGAAAAACATGATTAGAAAGTGTAACGTGTTCGTCGCCTATACAAATAGAAATTTCATTTTCTGAATCAATAAGAAAATATTCATCAGAAATGGGTGATATTAATTTCTTTATATCTTTTTTGTTCGAATACTCCTCAACAATGTTAATAATATGTTGAGCATCTTCTGTTAACGGTTTTTTCTTTAAACTAAACATTTTTTTAATAATTTATCTTGATTATAAAATCAAGGGTTTCACTATTATTAAACAAACTTAATACCAAATTCTCTAGAAAAAAAATGGCACTTGTTTTTAGTCCGAAATAATTGTTTTTCAACTATTTAACGATAAAGTTTTCGCTTAAAAGTAATTAAATAGGGATGTTCAGTTGTCTAATATGTCATTAATAATTTAGTTATTAGATGAAAGAACCAGAATGTTTATGATCTTATTTTTTTGTCCATTTTTTATAAGAATCAAACAAAGCGATAAATAAAAAATCTAGCTTCATATTTATATCTTTATTATTTATCTTTGCTGTTTAGAATTAATCTGAATAAATGAAACTCAATAAACAAGATATATTAAAAGCGCTAGAAACAATAACAGTTCCTGGTGAAGGACAAAATATGGTAGAAAGTGGTGCGGTAAAAAACATAGTTACTTTTGCCGATGAGGTTATTGTTGATATCACTATCAAAAACCCAAGTTTACAAGCTAAAAAACGTACGGAAGTTGATATTCTAAAAACCATACATGAGCAGGTTTACGAAAAAGCTAAAATTACAGTAAATGTAAAAGTAGAAGCGCCAATTGCGGCAAAAACTAATGTTATTAAAGGAAAAGCCATTCCTGGAATAAAAAATATTGTTGCTGTAGCTTCTGGTAAAGGCGGTGTAGGTAAATCTACTGTTACAGCAAATTTAGCAGTAACTTTAGCTAAAATGGGATTTAAAGTTGGTGTTTTAGATGCCGATATTTACGGCCCTTCAATGCCCATTATGTTTAATGTTGAAGCCGAAAAACCTTTAGCAGTTAATGTTGATGGAAAATCTAAAATGAAACCAGTTGAAAATTATGGTGTAAAAATATTGTCTATTGGTTTTTTTACGCAACCTAATCAAGCGGTGGTTTGGAGAGGGCCAATGGCAGCTAAAGCATTAAATCAAATGATTTTTGATGCCGCTTGGGGCGAAATTGATTTCTTGTTATTAGATTTACCTCCAGGAACTGGCGATATTCATTTAAGTATCATGCAATCGTTGCCAATTACAGGGGCAGTTGTTGTGAGTACACCGCAAAATGTAGCGTTGGCAGATGCTAGAAAAGGCGTGGCTATGTTTCAACAGGAAAGTATTAACGTGCCTGTTTTAGGAATTATTGAAAATATGGCTTATTTTACACCAGATGAGTTGCCAAATAATAAGTATTACATATTTGGAAAAGAAGGGGCAAAAAACCTAGCTAAAGATTTAGAAATTCCTTTTTTAGGCGAATTGCCATTAGTACAAAGTATAAGAGAGGCAGGCGATGTTGGTCGTCCAGCAGCATTACAAATAGCAACACCATTAGAGAAGGCATTTGAAAAGCTGACTCAAAATGTGGTGCAAGAAGTGGTAAGAAGAAATGATGATTTACCGCCAACAGAAGCAATAAAAATCACCACTATGGCTGGATGTGCAGCTGTTAAAAAATAAGATATGACTACAGAAGAACTAAGATTAAACGTCGAAAAAGCTTTGGATGAAATTCGGCCATTTTTACAAAGTGATGGTGGCGATATTTCATTATTATCTATTGAAGATAATGATACTCTTGTAAAAGTGCAGTTGCAAGGTGCTTGTGTGGGTTGTAGTGTAAACCAAATGACCTTAAAATCTGGTGTAGAAATGACAATTAAAAAATATGCACCTCAAATACAGCAGGTAGTCAATATAGAACTTTAGAGATTAATTCTATAAAACCATCAGTTAAATCAGTCATCTTTTACTCATGTTCTTTCAATAAATATAGAATTTTATCAATTCTTTATTTTTTCATGTAACTTTTCAAATTAGTTTTTAAAACGTATTAAAATACACTAGCAAACTTTAAATTTGTGGCATTAAATGTGATATGCATTTTGTAAGAATAACAAAACCGAATTAATGAGTGATATTAATATTAAAATAACGGATAGAGATGGTGTAAAGCACCATGTTTTGGCACCTACAGATATGGCTATGAACCTCATGGAAGTTGTAAGATCTTATGAGCTTGCGCCAGAAGGAACCATTGGAGTGTGTGGTGGTATGGCTATGTGTGCGTCTTGCCAATGCTATATATTAAGTGAAACTGAATTACCAGAAATGAGTGATGATGAAGAGGCTATGTTATCTGAGGCTTTTGATGTAAAAGATAATTCGCGTTTAGGTTGTCAAATTCAAATGACTCCAGAAATGGAAGGTCTTGAAGTGGAGTTGGCTCCAGAAAGTTAAAATTAATCGTTGTTTTAATATTTATTTTAAAAATAGACAAGTATAAAAACTATTATTAAAGTAATAGCGAACCAAAAGATAAGACCATTTCTTTTGGCCTTTTTGGCTTCAATCAATTTATTTTCGAAACGATACTTTTTAAACCTTTCCAATTCAGATTCTGAAAAATGATCATCTCGGTGTCTGTGTTTTGTGGTGAAAAATGGCAGAAAGAAAAAAGTCATCCACTCTGAATGAGTAAGTGATGCTTTTTGTCTGTTTGATTCGTTCTCTTTTTCGAGATTTTTATTTATCATAAAGAAAGATTCAACACTAATATAACTACTCTGCTATTTAAAATAAGACAATAAAGCGGATTTTTTAGACGCTGAAACCATAATTT
>JBAQZZ010000217.1:0-16663 GCA_049791475.1 Flavobacteriaceae bacterium
CTAATAACATTAAATTCTGTCATATTGAAAACGAAAATTTAATGGCTTTTTATAAGTGGAACGACTCTAAAACCAATGAGCTTTTAATTATTATAAGTTTAGATAATTTCAATGCTCAAAGAGGTACGGTTAAACTTCCTTTACAAGAGTTAGGTGTTTCACCTGGTCACAAAATAGGGCTTAACGATTTAATTACACAAAGTAGCTATGATTGGTATAGTGAATGGAATTATGTAGAATTACACCCAACTTTGCCATTTCATATATTTAAGATCAACAAATAATTATGGCTAAAACCAAAGAAGAAAAAGCCGCTGTAATTCAACACTTTAATTTTAATGATTCTTGGGAAGAATTATTAGAAAACAAAGATTTTGTAAAGATTTTTCTTTCTGATGTTTTAAATAATTATATTATAACACAACGTTGGTATGGTGGAAAAGCAAGTGTTTTAAAATATATAGAACTAGCCGATTATTTCAGAATTCAGCAAGACGGCGAAGTGTATTATGGCTTAATTTTAGAAGTTAATTTTTATGAAGCTTTTTATCAACATTATTTTTTACCAATAGCCTTTGTAACCGATGAAAATTTTGCACAAAAAGACCGTATTCTCCCTGTAAGTATTCAAGGAAATGAGGGTTTTATTATTGATGCTATTAACCTTGAAGCTTTTAGAAAAGTGGTTTTTGAGCGTATTATTACAGCTAAGCCAAAAGATACTACAAAGGTACAATATCATAAAAGTCAACTTTTTCAGAACGCAAAATATGAATCTTCAAGGTTTATGGGCTTGGAACAAAGTAATACATCGCTCGTTTATAATGACAAATTCGTTTTAAAATTTTTCCGAAGATTGTATGCTGATAAAAATCCTGATTATGAAATGAGTCGGTTTTTATCTGATAAAAAAGATTTTAAAAACACCCCATCATATCTTGGAAGTATTAATGTTGTTGATGCTGATGATGTTAATATAACTATTGGATTAATGCAAAACATGGTGCCTAATGATGGTGATGCTTGGGACTATATGTTAAAAGAATTACACAAAGTATTTTCAAATCTAGAATACAAAAACATCAACATTGATGAGTTACCAAATACTGAATTATATCAACGTTTAACCATTCAAGATATTCCTCCACAAATAATTGATTGGGCAGGATTAAATTTATTTACTAAAACACAAACATTAGCAAAACGAACTGCTGAGATGCACATTGCTTTAGGTTCTGAGTTTGAAGAAACAGCATTTACACCAGCTCATTTTAATGATGACTACACGGTTTGGTTAAAAAACAAAATGCTTTATCAATTTCAAAATAGATTAAATCTAATAGAAAATAATATCCATAAATTAGATGGATTAGCATTAGATTTGGCTAAAGAATTTTTGGATAAAAAAAACCATATAAGAAAACAATTTGTAACCTTTGATTGGACGAAATTAAAAGGTGAACGCATTCGGGTTCATGGTGATTATCATTTAGGGCAAGTCTTAGTAAAAGATAACGATTTTTACATTTTAGACTTTGAAGGCGAACCAGAAAGTACCATTAGAGACCGAAAAGTAAAACAACCTCCATTAAAAGATGTTGCAGGTTTATTTAGGTCATTTCATTATGCTATTTATGCAACTATTTTTAACAATAAAGCTAGTTACCCAACAAATCAAGACATGCTTTTTAAAGCTGGAGAAATTTTATACCGTTACATAACAGGATTGTTTTTAGGAACTTATGTAACCGAAACACAAAACGCAAATTTAAATTTAGGCTACAACCAAGAACGTATATTTATTTTAAAATACTGCTTACTAGAAAAAGCAGTTTATGAATTGGGTTATGAACTTAATTCACGTCCGCAATGGGCCGTTATTCCTCTAAAAGGAATTTCTAATATTATAAACCACTAATTTATGGCACAAGTAAAACCTTATAGTTTATTTACAGAATTCGATATCAACCTGTTTAAAGGTGGCAAACATTACCGACTTTACGAAAAAATGGGATCGCATTTAGTAACGGTTGATGGTATTGATGGTACTTATTTTGCAGTTTGGGCGCCCACAGCAAAACAAGTTTCTGTAGTGGGCGATTTTAATTATTGGATAGAGGGCGAGCACCAATTAAATGTGCGTTGGGACTCTAGTGGTATTTGGGAAGGTTTTATTCCGTTAGTTGGAAAAGGCAATACCTACAAGTATAAAATTCAGAGTAATAATAACGATATAAAAACAGAAAAAGCAGATCCGTACGCTAGACGCTGTGAGCATAACCCAAATACGGCATCAATTGTTTGGGACGATAATTACAAGTGGAAAGATAAAGCTTGGATGAAAAAGCGAAAAAATCATAACGCTTTAGATGCGCCATATTCTGTTTACGAAGTTCATTTAGGCTCTTGGAAAAGACACGAAAAAGAAGATCGTTTTATGTCTTACTATGAGCTCGCTGATGATTTGGTTAACTATGTAAAAGAAATGAATTTTACACACGTTGAGCTTATGCCTATTATGGAATTTCCATACGATCCGTCTTGGGGATATCAAGTAACTGGCTATTTTGCACCAACATCGCGTTTTGGCTATCCTGAAGAATTTAAATTTTTAGTAGATAAGCTGCATCAAAATGATATAGGAATTATTCTAGACTGGGTACCTTCGCATTTTCCAGAAGACGCTCACGGACTTGGTTTCTTTGATGGCTCTGCTTTATACGAACATCCAGACCCGCGTAAAGGCTATCACCAAGATTGGAAAAGTTTAATTTTCAACTATGGTAGAAACGAAGTAAAATCGTTTTTAATAAGTAATGCCGTTTTTTGGATGGATCAATTCCATGCTGATGGTTTACGAGTTGATGCCGTAGCTTCCATGTTGTTTTTAGATTATTCTCGTGAAGATGGTGAGTGGGAACCTAATATTTATGGCGGTAGAGAAAACCTAGATGCCATTGCCTTTTTAAAAGAACTTAACGAAGAAATATATTCATCATTCCCAGATGTACAAACTATTGCTGAGGAATCTACAGCATTTCCAGGGGTTTCAAAACCTGTGTTTTTAGGTGGTTTAGGCTTTGGAATGAAATGGATGATGGGTTGGATGCATGATACTTTAGAGTATTTTGGAAAAGACCCTGTTTACAGAAGATTTCACCAAAATGATATCACTTTTAGTTTGGCCTACGCCTTTTCTGAAAATTTTATGCTACCGCTTTCGCATGACGAGGTGGTTTATGGTAAAAATTCCATTTTAGGTAGAATGCCTGGTGATGAGTGGCAGCGTTTTGCTAACCTTCGTTTGCTATTTGGTTATATGTTTACACACCCAGGTACTAAATTAGCCTTTATGGGTACTGAGTTTGCGCAATACAACGAATGGAATTTCCAAGAGAGTTTAGACTGGAATTTATTAGAATTTAAACCTCATAAAGACTTTCAAAATTATTACAAAGCTTTAAATACATTTTATAAAAACACCCCTGCGCTTTTTGAAAAAGGGTTTTCTAATGAAGGGTTTGAATGGATTAGTTATGACGACCATGAAAACTGCGTAATTTCTTATATAAGAAAAGGCAAAAAAGCTGAAAACAATGTAGTTGTAGTTTGTAATTTAACCCCAACTGTTAGAGAAAATTATCGTATTGGAGTTCCTGTAAAAGGAAAACTTAAAGAAATTTTTAATAGTGATGCTAAGGAGTTTGGTGGTAGTGGCGTCTCAAATAGTAAACAAATAACTATCAAAAAACAACCATGGAATGGTAAAGATTTTTCTGTAGAAATCGCTTTGGCGCCCTTAGCAGTTACTATTTTTGAGTTTAAGCCTTAAATTTTAATCGTTTTATCAAATTAACTTCATACTGTATTTTATCCTAAAGTCGTTCAAAGTAATTATAAAACGGTTTAGTTGAAGTATGTTAAATTTTTTGCAATTATATACCTCATTATTTGATTTTTATGCAACATTTTATTGTTTTTTTTAATAAAAACAAGTTTATGAGATACATTTAATTTAGTAATTTCGTCAATTAATACTGACCCATTATTTATGATATTAAATACAGAATTAGAATATAAAGGGGATCTATTCCCGTCTACTATAACCGATTATAAAAAAGATGTAGATGTTCTGCATTTTTCAACCTCAAATAACGTTATTCTTAAACTTACCGTATTACGGGATAGTGTGCTTCGTTTTACATACACAACCGTTGGTAAATTCGAAAGAGATTTCTCTTATGCTATAGATGAAAATGCAAGTAGAGGTTACAATCATTTAGAAATTTCTGATGACGATGAAAAATATATTGTAACCACTTCAAGGCTTATTTGTCATATTCACAAATCAGATTTAAGAGTCTCTTTGTATGATGCGATTGACAATAAAATAATTTGTGATGACGAACTTGGTTTCCACTGGGAAGAAAGTTATGAATTAGGTGGCGATATTGTGAAAATGAGTAAGGCTGCTCAAAATGGAGAAAGTTATTATGGTCTTGGCGATAAACCTGAGCATTTAAACTTAAAAGGGCGCCGTTTTGAAAACTGGGCAACCGATTCTTATGCTTTTGGCAAAAACACAGATCCTATATACAAAGCCATTCCGTTTTATACAGGTTTACACAACGGCAAATCTTACGGTATTTTCTTTGATAATACTTTTAGAACCTATTTCGATTTTTGTAGCGAGCGTAGAAATGTAACCAGTTTTTGGGCACAAGGCGGTGAAATGAATTATTATTTCATTTACGGCCCTAAAATGCAAGATGTGGTTACTAGTTATACAGATTTAACAGGAACTCCAGAGCTTCCGCCATTATGGGCGTTAGGGTATCACCAATGTAAATGGAGTTATTATCCAGAATCTAACGTAAAAGAAATTGCTTCTAAATTTAGAGAGCTGCAAATACCGTGTGATGCTATTTATTTAGATATCGATTACATGGATGGATTCCGTTGTTTTACTTGGAACAAAGACTATTTCCCTGATCCAAAGCGTATGGTAAAAGAACTGGCTGATGACGGTTTTAAAACCGTAGTAATCATAGATCCAGGAATTAAAATTGATAACGAATACAGCGTATTCAAAGAAGGTTTAGAAAAAGATTATTTCTGTAAGCGTGCCGATGGTCCTTATATGAAAGGTAAAGTATGGCCTGGTGACTGTTATTTTCCAGATTTTACAAGACCAGAAGTAAGAGAATGGTGGGCAGGTTTATTTAAAGAGCTTATTGAAGATATAGGTGTAAAAGGAGTTTGGAATGATATGAACGAACCTGCGGTAATGGATGTTCCAGGAAAAACGTTTCCACCAGATGTTCGTCATGATTATGATGGTAACCCTTGCAGCCATAACAAAGCACATAATATTTATGGAATGCAAATGGCTAGAGCCACATATCATGGCTTAAAGCGTTACAATTACCCTAAGCGTCCTTTTGTAATTACACGTTCGGCATATTCAGGCACACAACGTTATACCTCAACTTGGATGGGAGATAATGTAGCCACTTGGGAACATTTACAAATTGCAAATATCCAAGCGCAACGTTTAGCGCTATCTGGATTTTCATTTGCTGGATCTGATATTGGAGGTTTTGCGGAACAGCCAAATGGCGAATTATATACGCGTTGGATACAATTAGGTGTTTTTCACCCATTTTGTAGAACACACTCTTCTGGAGATCATGGAGAACAAGAACCTTGGGCTTTTGACGATGAAGTTATTGATGTGGTTCGTAAATTTATTGAAATAAGATACCAATTATTACCGTATTTATATACCTCATTTTATCAGTATTCGCAAGATAATATACCTATGCTAAAATCTTTGGTTCTTTTTGATCAAGACGATGTGCAAACGCATTATAGAACAGATGAATTTATTTTTGGTAACCAAATATTAGTTTGCCCAATAAATGAGCCTAACTCTAAAGGAAGACGCATGTATATTCCTAGAGGAGATTGGTATAACTATTGGACTAATGAAACTATTGTTGGTGGTAAAGAAGTTTGGGTAGATGCAGATTTAGACAGTATGCCTTTATTTATTAAAGCAGGCGCTATTATACCAAAATATCCGATACAACAATATGTTGGCGAAAAGAAAATTGAGCAACTTATGCTTGATGTGTATTACAAAAACGGAAAGGAAGACTCTGAATTATATGAAGATGCTGATGATGGTTACGATTACACCAAAGGACGTTATAGCTTAAAGAAATTTAACTTAGCTGGTAATGGAAATAAGCTTATTATTCGAATTCATAAAACAGGTAATTATATAACATCTTACAATACCTTTAAAATTAATTTAATTGGATTACCTTTTAAAGTTAAATCTATTAAAGTAGATAATGAAGATGTAACTCTTAAGGACGTAGACTTTGCAAATAACACATTAGTTGTTACCAAAGAATTTACAAACCTTCAAATTATAGGATAAAAACCATCGTTTAATAAAATTAAAAGCCTCTCTTTTTGCAAATGAGAGGCTTTCTTACAGCTATTTCCTCAATAAATTTAATACATATTTAAGCTCTAAAATATTTACTTTTAGTTTGTAAAACAGATGCTCTTTTTCTGTAAATTCGATTAAAATTTTAATCAAATTTATTATGAAAAAATTGACTTTTCTTTTATTGGTATTGTTTTTAAATTCTATTTATGCTCAAAATCAAACAACATTAAAAATTATAGAAAGTGCCGAATATAATGATGAGGTTACTGCTAACGATATTTTAGCAATTCATACTACAAATTCAGGTTTTACGGGCGTTGTAAGAGATAGTAAAAAAGATATTCTGTTCGATATTTTTGATGCTAATCTCAATAAAGTATTTTCAAAAACAATAGATAGTGACAAAAAAGAAACGTTTGTTGGCGAAGTTTTTTATGGTGATGAAATTAAATTCTTTACCGTTTACGCTCCCGAAAAAACAGAACGCATCGTGTATTGCCATACTTTTAATTTAAAAGACAAAACAACAACTAAAGAAAAACTTTTTGAAACCACTGTAGAAAAAAGTCAGGAACTTTTTTCTGGTGGCAATAAGCGTCAAACCAGTTTTGCGATATCTCCTAACGGTAATTATTTTGCAGTGGCTACAGATAATATTAAAAAGAACGCAAACTCATATACCGTTCGGGTTTTTAATGCTTCAAATTTAGAATTGATTTTTGAAAAAGCCTATCAAGAGCACGAAGAGCGTTTTTTTCAGCATAATGATTTGGCAATAGATAATAATGCTACGGTTTATTCACTTGGAAAATTATATATAAAAGGACGTTCAGAGAAAAAGAATGGAGAGGCCAATTACCAATTTGTTTTAAACAAATTATCAAAAACCGATACTAAAGAGATTACTATTGATTTAGCGGAGGAACATATTTTGTCTTTAAACATTTCAATTGTTGACAAAGCCCTTCATTTACTTGGGTTTTATTCAGAGAAAAATGTGTTCAAAATAAAAGGAGGATGTAATTTTATTATAGATACAGATGCTTTTGCTGTAAAGTCTAAAAAGGTTTATAAGTTGCCAATAGAAATTTATGAAGACTTATATGGTGAAGATAAAGCAGATAACAAAAAGGATAAAGAACTATCTAGCTTTTATGTAGATTATGTTTTAAAAGATGCCAATGGCAACACCTATGTGTTGGCGGAAGCCTTTTATGTAACTCAAACCTATATGTCTACTGGCTATGGCGGCACTATGGTTACAACACCGCATTATGATGATATATTAATTTTAAAATTTGATGCCCAAGGCGAATTAAATTGGGGAAGAAGTGTATTTAAAAAATCGACTACGCCTTCATATAATGCATTCTTAAAAGGAAATGATTTGCATGTTATTTTAAATTCAGGTAAAAACCTAATCGAGAAAAAAGACGGAAGAACTAAAGTGTCTAAAGGTATATTTGAATCGTCAGCGCTTTACGACTTTGTATATACTCCAAATGGAGAAGTATCATATAACAAAATACAAGACAATAACGGAAACACCTATTACGTACCTTTCTACGGGACTTACGAAAACGACACCTTTATTATGACCAGTGATGGTAAAAAGAAGAAACAGTTTATGATCTTGAAATAAGATTTTTATGAATTTTTAAACCATCGAAGCGATATTATAACCAATGATGAAAACAGTATATATTATTATGTTATTTGCCTTTGTAAACTATACCAATGCTCAAAAAATGACACAAGAAGAATATGCCGCAACAGCAAAATATATTTGGCAGAATTTTGTGCCTACATCAGGGCAAGCAGAATTTGTACAAGGAGAATTGTTGAGAGCCATAGAAAAACTTAGAGATGAAGCTCATAGAAATGGAAACGGTAATTTTCATAAAAAGTGCCATGGTGAATTGACAAAGTATTTAGGACGAAAACTATCCGAAGATAAGGTTGTTGATTGGTATGCATTCTATGGTAATGGAATTAAGCATAAAAAAAACGATACCCTAAAATGTTAACTATTAAATAAGAAAATGAAATTCAATTTTATTTATAATATCGCTTTTCTCAAATAACTTAAACTCATCAACAAAAACACTGATGTATAAAAAACTACTCTTCTTTAGAACCGCTAGTCTCAACGGTAGGAACGTTTTCAACATCAAAAGGTTTACCGAGATAAATTAATTGGTAACCTTCTTCAATATTATCAACTTCTAAATTGTAAGATGATATGATATGAAGTTCGCCTTCGTTATCTTTTAAAAATAGCGGGATAATATCTGGATCATTATTCGAAATATTAATTAATTCTTCATAATGCCCTTTATCTTTCAAATCAATTTCTTGAATTGAAGGATTTTTTCTAGTGACCTCAAGTAATGAATTAAAATCATCTTTATGGGAAAACAAACCTTCCTTTGGATTATTAGTGTCATCCAACATTTCCTGAGTTGTTACTAACCTAAAAGCACCATTTTCACCAAATTGACTACTAAATTTATTAATGGCGTACTTGTTAATATCTGAGTTTCCAGTTAATGCCATTATATAGCCAATGTCGCTCAATTCAATATTATCCATTAAGGTGTCTGAATAAATATTGGTAGAAATGGCTTCTAGCCCTAACTCATTTGCTTTTTGTATATTTCTTTCATTACTATCAATTAAAACCACATGTCTTCCGTTAGATTCAAGATAGTGTCCCAATAATCTGGAAACTTTAGAAGCGCCTACGATTAGTATACCGCCAGACTTTTTAAGGAATACACCAACAAGTTTTGCAAACAAACGTGCCGTTGTAGCGTTTAATAAAACCGTACCTAAAACAATCATAAATACCAAAGGGGTAATATACTCCGCGCCTTCCACTCCTTGCTTTATAAGTTTACTTCCAAAAAGCGAGGCAATACCAGCGGCAACAATACCTCTTGGTCCCACCCAGCTAATAAAGAGTTTTTCTTTAAGTGTTAGCTTTGAGCCATATGTGCTTAAAAATACTGCTACCGGCCGTATAATAAATACTACCAGAAGAAAAACGGCGGCTGTTTTCCAAGTATAAAGCAATAATAAATCTTCAATATTAATGTTTGCCGCTAAAAGAATAAATAAAATTGAAATAAGTAAAACACTAAGTGACTCTTTAAAATATAAGAGTTCTTTAATGTTCTCTAGTTTGCTATTTCCCAAAACCATACCCATAACTACCACAGCTAAAAGGCCCGATTCATGAGCGAAAACCTCAGATTCCACGAAAACTAAAAGCACCGTAGAAAGTGATACTACATTTAGCAGGTAATGGGGAATAAGCTTTTTATTAACTGCAAACGCAAGTGCGTGCGCAAATGTAAAACCGAAAGTTGTACCGAAAAGAATAATTTTTCCAAACTCTATTAAAGCGGTTTTTGTAAAGCCACTATCGCCTTCAACACTAATAAACTCGAACACCAATACGGCTACTAAGGCTCCAATTGGGTCTATTAAAATCCCCTCCCACTTTAAAACGGTACTTAAATCTTTTTTAAGGGGAATATTTCTTAAAATCGGCGTGATTACTGTGGGGCCCGTAACAATTATTAAACCAGAGAATAAAAACGAAAGCTGCCAACTTAGATTAAAAATTAAATGCGCAATTATTCCTGCACCAAAAAAAGTAATTGCAGAACCCAATGTAATAAGCTTAGTAATTACAGGACCTACGGTTTTAATTTCCGAACGTTTTAAAGTTAAACCACCTTCAAAAAGAATAATACTGATGGCTAAAGAAACAAAGTAATATAAGCCCTCTCCGGGAAATAATCCTTTTTCACCATTCCAAATAGGTTCAATCCATTTAGCGCCGTCTTCAGATAAAAATTCGGCAGCAATTGGCCCCACAAGTAAGCCAATTAAAATTAAAGGTAAAATGGCCGGAATCTTAAACTTCCAAGCCACCCATTGTGCTAAAATGCCTAAAATAATGATCCCTGCTAATTCTAACATAACTCAAAATGATTTTTAAAAAAGACTAATTTAAGTAAAAGAGATGACTTCATGTTTTTAAAAAATAGTATCTTTCAACTTTGTCTAAAAAAATAGTAAAAATAGTGTCTTTAAAGCCTTTTAAAAGTATTGGGGTTGGGGTTGCTTATTCTCCCAACTTAAAAGCAAACCTTTTTGAGGCGGCAAGATTAGCTGTTTTTTTTAATTCAAAATTGTTTTTAATTCATGTTGGAGAGTCTTCCGAAGAAAAAAACTCCATGCTTAAACAAATTTTGAAAAGCTTTGAAAAGGACAACTTAAATTATGAAGTTGTTTTCAAAAAAGGCGAACCTGTTGATGTTATTTTGTCTACCGTAGAAGAGAAAAAAATTGACCTATTAATTCTAGGCGCAGTGCAACGCGAACGCTTTTTAAAATATTACGTAGGTTCTATTGCAAGAAAAATAACAAGAGCTGCAAAATGTTCAATCTTACTACTTATCAAGCCTTCCGTTGAGCGTGTGCCATGCGAGCATATTGTTGTAAATGGTTTGCAAGACCCAAAAACTGAGCAAACTATAACTACCGCTTTTTATGTAGCAAATACATTGAAATCTCAAAAAGTTACTATTGTTGAAGAAATCAAGCAAGAACAAATTGCGGTTAAAGTAGAAGATGATAAATCTTTAAGACGTGCTAACATTAATAAAGAACGTATTAAGCTGAGAGAAAACTCGAGAATTAAAGAAATAATTAATCATATTCCTAAAGAATACACAAAAAATGTTACCGTAAAATTACAGCCTATTTTTGGAAAAAAAGGCTACTCAATTGGGCATTATGCGCAAATATCTCGTGCCGATTTATTAGTAATGAATGCGCCATCAAAAATGACGTTCTGGGATCGTTTATTTCCACATGATATTGAACATATTTTAACCGAATTACCAACCGACGTTCTAATTCTACAATGAGTCAAAAAAAGAATAATATAAACGCCTTTTTTAAGACGTTACCTAAAAACATGTTTTCTGGTTTTGTAGTCAGTCTCATAGCTTTACCGCTTGGTTTAGGATTAGCTATGGCTAGTGATGCGCCACCAATTGCAGGTATTATTGCAGCTATTGTTGGCGGTATAATGGTTTCTGTTTTAGGGGGTAGCCACGTTACTATTGTTGGCCCAGGAAATGGTTTAGTAGGCGTGCTTTTAGTTGCTATTACAACTTTAGGATTAGAAAGCGCTTACATGGCAATTATTTTTTCTGGTGTGTTTTTAATGCTTTTAGGGTTCCTTAGAATGGGTGCGCTTGCCAATTTTTTTCCATCGTCTGCTATTCAAGGTATGCTCGCCGCTATCGGACTCATTATTTTGGGAAAACAGTTTCATATTATGATCGCTCATAAAATAAAACGAGACGATACCATTGATTATCTTTTTGAAATTCCTTTCACTATAAACGATGCCATACATTACGAAAACAAAGGTTTAATTTACGCAGCTTTGGCGGGTGTATTAAGTTTGGCGATCATGCTGTTTTATTCAAAAATCAGGAATAAATATTTGCAGCTTATTCCAGCGCCCATGTGGATTGTTATTTTATCCATTGGGTTTAGCTACTATTTTGAAATGGGTTTGCACGAGCCTAACCCTATTGCACCGCAATATATGATTTCTGGAATTCCAAGTATTCAAAATATTATAGCAGACATTCCAATCCCCAATTTTAGTGCCATTGGTAGTTTTTCATTTTGGGGAAGCGTTTTAGGGCTTACGCTTATAGCGAGTATCGAATCGCTTTTAAGCATTAAAGCCGTTGATAAATTAGACCCTGAAAAAAGACGTTCTAATGTAAATAAAGATTTAAAAGCCTTGGGTTTAGCAACCATAGGTAGTGGTTTTTTAGGCGGTTTAAACGTCGTTACTGTTATTGCTCGAAGCTCAGTAAATGTAAATAATGGCGCCACAAATAGATCAGCAAACTTTTTTCATGCCTTATTTTTAGTGCTATTTATTGTTTTGTTTAGCACACAATTAACCCGCATTCCGTTGCCCGCTTTAATGGCTATTTTGGTGTATACAGGTTATAAACTGGCTTCGCCAAAAGTGATTACAAAAATATTTTCCATAGGTAAAGAACAGCTTATTATCTTTTTTGTCACGCTTATTGTTACTTTAAAAATTGGTTTAATTACGGGTATTATTGCTGGCGTTATAACCACGTTAATTATTCATATTGTTTTAAATAAAAGCGTGGGGTTGTTTTTAAGAAATGTTTTAAAACCCAACGTTTTAATGTACAGAGAAACGGGTAATCAAAACACCTTTTACGTAAGCGTTAAGCACTTTTGCAGTTTTTTAAATTATTATAAGCTTAAAAAACATTTAGATGCAGTTCCCGAAAATCAAGATGTTATTGTAGATTTTTCAATGTGTGAATTTGTTGATGATACCGTAATGGAAAACATTAATAGTTACCAAGAATTATTTGCAAAACGCGGTGGTCATTTTGATGTTATTGGATTAGATATGCACGACACAGATTCTAAACATCCTTTTGCTTCAAGACGGTTGTTACAAGTGCCAAAAATTATAAAAAATAGTTTAACAAGGCGTCAAAAAAGCATCGCAAGTTTAGCTAAAAATTATAATTTAAGCTACACTTCTGAAAAACAAAAAAATGTACCCTTTTTAAATAGCTTTCAATTTTTCGACACCAAACATATTAATCATATTTATAACGAATTATCACATGAAGATAAGGCTATAAAATTATTTGATATCGAGTTTTCTGAAGGTGAATTTATAGCAAAAGAAGTGATTCGTAAAACCATGCTGCATATTGATTTAAATCAAACCATTCCAAAATTCACTTTAGATAAAGAAGGTTTTTTAGAAAAAGTTTCCGCCTTTGCTGGTTTTAAAGATATTAACATTGAAAACCAAGATGATTTTTCTGATCGTTTTTACTTATTAGGAGACAATAAGAAAGAAATAAGTGCCTTTTTTAATAGTGATATAACACACTTTTTTGAAAGCAATCCTTATTATCATGTAGAATCTAACGGAAATGCGCTACTCGTTTTTGGAAAAGAACGATTGGCAGGTTTAAAAGAAATAAAAGCTTTATTTGATTTTGGTAAACGATTAAATGATGTTGTTTCATAATATATTCTTAACGTTTTAAAGCAATAACAATAGATTTCTTAATTTTACAGCGCTATGAAATGAGTCCTGTAAAATTTTGATGCCATACATAATATTTCAATGACGAATTACCTCTGACATATAAAAAGCAATAACTATTAACAGATGAACTTATACCCAATAAATGCTGGAAATTTTAAATTAGACGGCGGCGCTATGTTTGGCGTTGTGCCAAAATCGTTATGGCAACGCACCAATCCTGCTGATGCTAATAATATGATTGATTTAACAGCGCGTTGTTTGTTAATTGAATACGCAAATCGGCTTATTTTAATAGACAATGGAATGGGAAACAAACAATCAGATAAGTTTTATGGTTACTACCATCCGTGGGGAAATTATTCTTTAAATGGCTCACTTAAAACACATGGTTTTCATCGTGATGATATTACCGATGTGTTTATGACACATTTACATTTCGATCATTGTGGTGGAAGTATTCAATGGAATAAAGATAAAACAGGTTACGAGCCCGCTTTTAAAAATGCGCATTTTTGGAGTAACCAAGATCATTGGCAATGGGCAACCCAGCCCAATAGACGTGAAAAAGCATCTTTTCTAACAGAAAATATTATCCCGATGGAAGAAAGCGGGCAACTAAAATTTACCGACCTTCCAAAAAACGATATGCTTAAAAATTCACAACTTGGTTTCGATATTTTTTTTGCCAATGGGCATACCGATAAACAAATGATTCCGCTCATTCAATACAAAGAAAAAACCATTGCTTTTATGGCCGATTTATTGCCTACTGTAGGCCATTTACCACTGCCTTTTGTTATGGGTTATGATACCAGGCCTTTATTAACATTGAATGAAAAAGAAAAATTTCTTAACCTAGCGGCAGATAACAATTACTATTTATTTTTAGAACACGATGCGCACAACGAAATTATTACGGTGCAACATACTGAAAAAGGCGTGCGTTTAAAAAACACATATACAACTCAAGACATCTTCAATTAAATTAAAATGACTAATTCAAATAGCTTAATGAACACAATTAAAACAATAACACTTTCTGCTTTTTCTGCAGTATTAATTTCAGGCTGTGGTGGTACCACAGCTGTTTTATCTACACCTGTTGAAAATATTGATAATACACCTTTAAAAGTTTCAGGTTTAACAGAAACTGAAGAACGAAACTGGAGCCATTTAGACATGCTTAAAGACACCATTCCAGGAATGAGTGTTGATAAAGCTTACGCTGAAATTATTAAAAACAAAAAAGGCGCAACGGTTATTGTTGCCGTTATAGATTCTGGAATTGATATTAACCATGAAGATTTAGATGGTGTGATTTGGACCAATAAAGGTGAAATTCCAAACAACGGAATAGACGATGATAAAAATGGATATATTGATGATGTGCATGGTTGGAATTTTCTGGGCGATGGCTATTATGACCAATTAGAATTGGTTAGAATTTTAGCCAAAGGCGACACTAATAATCCTGATTACAGCAGAGCACAAGCCGAATACGATGAAGAGTATAAAAAATATAGTGAGCTAGTCAACCAATACGCCGAGTATAAAGCTAACCTTGCTCAATTTATTCAGCAAATAACCGCTGCTGATGAATCAATTACAAACCATTCAAATAATAAAGATTATACAAAAAAAGATGTTGAGGCGATAAAAACAACCAATCAACAACTTTTAGAGTCTATAAAGATCATGAAATATGTTTATAGCCTAAGGTTCACTTCTGCAGCAAATGCTAAATTAGAATTAAATGATGAATTAAAACAAATAAATGACCGTTTAGAGCAATTTAATGATCGTTTAAATTACAACTTGAACAAAAACTACAAGGGGCGTGTTAATGGAGATAATCCAGATGATATGAGCACTAAATACTATGGTAACGGCAACGTAAAACCACAGCAAAAAAGTGAAAGCCACGGTACACATGTTTCGGGTATTATTGCTGCAGAGCGCAACAACGGAAAAGGCGTAAATGGCGTGGCTAACAATGCTAAAATCATGGCGATTAGATCAACTCCAAGAGGTGATGAATATGATAAAGATGTCGCATTAGCCATTCGTTACGCTGTTGATAATGGCGCATCTATTATAAATACCAGTTTTGGTAAATATTACTCACCACATAGCGATTGGGTTCGTGAAGCCATCGCTTACGCAGGACAAAAGGATGTATTAATTGTAAATGCTTCCGGAAACGATGCCCAAAACTTAGATGAAAAAGATGTTTACCCTAACGATGCTGTTGGTGTTGGTCCTGAGGTATCAAATACGTTTATATCGGTTGGTTCATTAGAACCTAAATATGGCTCTGGAATGATTTCAGGGTTTTCAAACTACGGTAAAGTAAATGTTGATGTATTTGCACCTGGTTCTCAAATATATTCTACCGTTCCAGAAAACGAGTACGAAAATAATAGCGGCACATCCATGGCGGCTCCAGCTGTTGCAGGCGTTGCGGCTTTAATTCGTTCTTACTATCCAAAACTTACAGCTGCTCAAGTTAAACAAATTCTTATGGATTCTGGTTTGGCAGTAAAAACAAAGGTTATTGTTGGCGGAGATACTGGTAAAATAAAACCTTTTGCTGATTTAACAAAATCTGGTAAAATGGTTAATGCTTACAACGCCTTAATTATGGCTTCTAAAATGAATTAATACCCTATTCTATAACATAATATCTATGAAAAATCTATTTATATCTATTTTATGCATCAGTGTTTTATGGTCGTGTTCAAATACAAAAGACGTGGTTTCAAAACGACCAACGACACCAACTACACCAGAAACACCCAAACTGCCAATCGCTACAAACACCTCAACGTATTGGCAACAACATGTAGATTACAAAATGACAGTTGATATGGATGTGAACACCTATCAATATCAAGGAAAACAAACTTTAGTATATACCAATAATTCGCCTGATGTATTAAATCGTGTGTATTACCATTTGTATTTCAATGCGTTTCAACCAGACAGCGAAATGGATGTGCGTTCTCGAACTATTGCAGATCCTGACGGCAGAGTAACAGATAGAA
>JBAQZZ010000218.1:0-5299 GCA_049791475.1 Flavobacteriaceae bacterium
TGGTTTTCTTCATTAGAAAAATGTTTGAAATTATTCTTCTAATATACTGAAAATCAATGCTTTAACCTAATGTTTTAACACTTAATATGTTGATTTTCAATGGGTTGTATTTTTGTCATGTACTAAAGTAAAAAGTATAAAACAAACTATTTATGGGTATTAGACAAAATTGCAATTGTTACACCAATAGTAGCTGTATTCATCAGGCTAGGAAATTTTATGAACTCTGAAATTTATGGAAAACCAACGAATGGAAATTGGGGCGTTATTTTTCAAAGAGATGATTTAATTCCCAGACATCCAACTCAACTCTACGAAGCACTATCATACCTATTAATATTCGTAATATTAATGTTAATCTATAAGAAAATAGCTAAAGAAAAATCTAACGGACTGATTTTTGGAGTGCTTTTAATTTTGGTCTTTTCTGCTAGATTTATAATTGAGTTTTTTAAAGAAAATCAAGTTGGATTCGAAGACGGAATGACAATAAATATGGGGCAAATTTTAAGTATTCCTTTTATAATTATCGGACTGATTTTAACATTTACAAGGAAAAAGCACAATGTAAAACACCGTGTATAATTAGTGGCTAGTTCTAGCTTGCTTACGAAAATTTTTGCGGATTTTCTATTAGGTTTTTATTTGCTGAATTAGTTACTGAAACACACAACTAAATCATATACAAAACCATTAACATACTAAATCAAGTTCAGTATAATATATCTAGATTATACAAACAAAGGCTTATCCTTCATCATCGCATTTACACTAGCTTTTACAGATCTTAAAACAGCCTCGTTTTCAAAATTTGTAATCACCTGGTCAATCAAGTCTACAATAGTAACCATATCGGCTTCTTTTAAACCGCGCGTTGTTATTGCAGCAGTTCCCAAACGGATTCCTGAGGTTACAAACGGCGATTTATCATCAAACGGTACCATATTTTTATTTGCTGTAATATCAGCTTTTACAAGCGCTTGTTCCGCATCTTTACCAGATACATTTTTATTACGTAAATCTATTAACATCATGTGATTATCGGTGCCACCAGAAATAATATGATAATCTTTAGCAACCAATGCATTTGCCATAGCATTTGCATTCGCTTTTACTTGTAATTGATAATGCAAAAACTCATCCGTTAAAGCTTCACCAAAGGCAATTGCTTTCGCAGCAATAATATGCTCTAAAGGGCCACCTTGATTTCCTGGGAAAACAGCCGAATCTAATAAAGACGACATTTTACGTAAACTTCCATTTTTTAAAGTGATTCCAAATGGGTTATCAAAATCTTGTCCCATCATAATTAATCCACCTCTTGGTCCTCTTAAAGTCTTGTGTGTCGTAGTCGTTACTATATTACAGTGCGGAAGCGGGTCATTTAAAATACCTTTGGCAATTAATCCTGCAGGATGTGAAATATCAGCTAATAAAATAGCACCAACACTATCTGCTATCACTCTAAAACGTTTAAAATCAATATCTCGAGAATATGCCGAAGCACCAGCTATAATTAATTTTGGCTGTTCCTTTGTAGCAATAGCTTGAATTTTATCATAATTTAAAACACCTGTTTCTTGCTCAACACCATAAAATGAAGGGGTATATAATTTTCCTGAAAAATTTACTGGCGAACCGTGAGTTAAATGTCCACCGTGAGACAAATCGAAACCTAAAATTTTATCACCAGGTGTTAAACATGCATGATAAACTGCAGTATTTGCTTGACTTCCCGAATGTGGCTGTACGTTTACATAATCTGCACCAAATAAGGCTTTAGCTCTATCAATAGCAATTTGCTCAACTTCATCAACCACTTCACAACCGCCATAATAACGTTTACCAGGGTAGCCCTCCGCATATTTGTTAGTTAACACAGAACCTGCTGCTTCCATAACTTGCTGGCTTACAAAATTCTCTGATGCGATAAGTTCTATACCATGTAATTGGCGTTCTTTTTCGGCTTCAATAAGTTCAAAAATCTGTTCGTCGCGTTGCATAAAATGTATTTGGTGTTAAATATTTGGCAAAAATAGGAAATACATTATTCAATTTGGTCAAAAAATATATATTTACAACGAAGTTTTTAACCATTTTATTAACGGTTAAATTTAACCTAGATTTTTTTTGTTTTTAACCATTAAAATAAAAAAAATGTGTAGGTTTGATAAGAATTCAATAATAAAAAATCAAAGTTCAGTTATGGCGTTAGCAGCTAACAATCCAGATAGAAAGTCGTGGTTACACGTCGATAAAAATTCAGATTTCCCAATACAAAACATTCCATTTGGTGTGTTTTTAACCCGTGACGACATCATTACCATTGGTACGCGTATTGGCGATACGGCTATAGATTTGGGTGCTTTACATCAATTAGGCTATTTCGAAGGCATCCCTTTAACCGATGATATTTTTCTTCAAGATACGTTGAATGATTTTATAGCAGATGGTAGAAAAACATGGCGCGCCGTAAGAGATCGAATTGCTGATGTTTTTGATAGCAACAACAATACTTTAAAGGACAATAAGCAAAACAAAGAAATTGTTTTGTTTCGCTTAGACGAAATTGAAATGCAATTACCAGTTCAAATTGGTGATTATACCGATTTTTATTCTAGCATAGAACACGCAACAAATGTTGGAACTATGTTTAGAGACCCAGATAATGCGTTGTTACCAAATTGGCTGCACATTCCTGTTGGGTATCATGGTAGAAGCTCTTCAATTATTCCTTCAGGAATTCCAATTCATAGACCACAAGGGCAAACCTTACCAAACGGCGCTAAAGAGCCTGTTTTTGGACCAAGCAAATTGGTAGATTTTGAATTAGAAATGGGTTTTATTACTACAGATGCAAACGATTTAGGTGAACCTATCCCAATCGATGAAGCTGAAGAATATATTTTTGGTTTAGTTTTATTAAATGATTGGAGTGCACGCGATATTCAGAAATGGGAATATGTGCCTTTAGGGCCGTTTTTAGCTAAAAATTTCGCTACATCTATTTCTCCGTGGATAGTCACTCTGGATGCTTTAGAGCCTTATAGAGTTGAAAGCCCAAAACCTTTAAAACCGCAATTAAATTATCTTAAATATAAAGGTAAAAAGAGTTATGATATCAATTTAGAAGTGGCTATTCGCCCGAAAGGGGCTAAAGAAACTGTAGTTAGCAATTCTAATTTCAAATATATGTACTGGAATATGGTACAACAATTAGCACATCATACCGTTAATGGTTGTCCTGTAAATTCTGGTGATATGATGGGAAGTGGTACTATTTCTGGTCACACACCCGATTCTTACGGCTCCATGTTAGAACTCACTTGGAAAGGCGAAAAGCCTCTTAAAATGAAAGATGGCAGCGAACGTAAATTTATAAACGATAACGATACAGTAATTATGCGTGGGCATTGTGAAAACGATGGAACCCGAATTGGTTTTGGTGAAGTTTCAACCAAATTACTACCCGTTTATACTAAAAAATAATATTTTTCTTACTATTTTATTTGAAATATATTCATTTAATCGTATTTATTAGCTTTTTATCTGTTATTTTACTATTTTGGCACCACTATTGAAATAGTACCCAAATAACCGAAAACAAAAGCCAGATGAAAAAAATATTACTTTCTACACTAGTATTAGCATTACTTATTGCTTGTAGTACAAGCAGACAAATGGAAAAAGCAGTTGGAGTTGGAAATTACGACCAAGCCATAACTGATGCCATTGGTAAACTTAGAATTAACAAAGACAAAAGAGGTAAAGAAGATATTATAATCTTACTTGAAGAAGCTTTTAATAAAGCAACGGAGCGCGATTTAAACAATATTGATTTCCTGAAAAGAGATCAAAATCCAGAAAATTATATTCGTATTTATGATGCTTATGTTAATCTTGATAATCGTCAAGAGCGCATTAAGCCTTTACTACCTTTATATGCAAACGGTAGAGAAGTTAATTTGAATTTCAATAATTACATGAGTCAAATTGTTAGCTACAAAAACAATGCATCAGAGCAAATTTACGGTAATGCCACCGCCCTATTAAATTCTAATAACAAATTAGATATTAGAAATGCTTACAATGATTTACGTGAGATAGAAAACATAAACCCCAATTATAAAGATGTGCGCCAACTTATGGAAACCGCACACCAAAGAGGAACTGATTTTGTTTTAGTTGATATGGTTAACGATTCTGGTAAAATTATTCCAGTACGATTAGAAACCGATTTGTTAAACTTTAGCAGTTACGGCCTTAATAATTTTTGGGCGGTTTATCACAGCACACCAGAAGATAAAATTAATTACGATTATAATATGCGTGTTAACTTGCGAGGTATTAATATTTCGCCAGAGCAAATTAAAGAGCGTCAAATTATAAAAGAAAAACAAATTGCAGACGGGAAAAAGAATTTATTAGATGAAAGAGGAAATACTGTAAAAGACAGTCTAGGTAATACTATTGAAGTAGATAATTTAAAAACGGTGCGTTGTGAATACTATGAGTTTACGCAATTTAAAGCAACTCAAGTAACTGGTAACGTGGAGTACGTAAATTTAAACACGAAACAATTAGTGGACGCTTTTCCTGTAACTAGCGAATTTATATTCGAACATATTTACGCAACCTCTAGAGGAGACAGACGTGCATTAGAGACAACTTTAATCCCATTTTTGGAAAGAAGAGCTGTTCCATTTCCTACTGAAGAACAAATGATTTACGATTCTGGAGAGGATTTAAAACTCCAATTGAAGAATATTATTAACTCATACACATTGAATTAAAGAAAAAAATTCACAAATTACTTTGTATGTTATCAGTTTTAAATTTACTTTAGAGAAAAATTAATTTAAAAACTGACCAAATGGAAGCATATTGTGTAAAATGTAAGTCTAAAAGAGAGATGAAAGATGCTGCTGAAACTACTATGAAAAATGGTAGAAAAGCAATGAAGGGTAAATGCCCGACTTGTGGTACAGGCATGTTTAGAATTATGGGTAAAGCATAATTACTCATTTCTTTAGATAAAAAACTCCCAGTATAGCTGGGAGTTTTTTATTTTTAGATACGTTTGTATATTAAATTATTCGAATGTGTTTTTATTTTTTTATTTAAGTTCTAAACCGTATTAGATTTTTCTTCAAACAAAACAACACAGAGTTATATAAAACTCTAAAAAAGAATTTATTCATTTATAAATTGTGCGTAGTGCTGGTAACGTTCAAAAATTTGCTTTACATAGTCATAAGGTTCTGTGCCACGAACATAACCATACTTAACAACAGGGTCG
>JBAQZZ010000219.1:0-18789 GCA_049791475.1 Flavobacteriaceae bacterium
AAACACATTATAATGGCATTATCAGCGCCATTTATGAGTCCCGTTTCCGAAAAAATAGAAGCTCATTTTACAGGCAATCCACCACATTCGCAAAGAGACACCACGTTTATGCAACAACTGTGGCGTGGAATTCGAGTTAATGGTAGAAACCTAATCATGGAATTACTTCTTACTATTCCTATTTTACTTTTAAAATTTATTCCAATTATTAATATATTTTCAACCATTTTGTTATTTATGGTTCAAGCTTATTATGCAGGTTTTGGTAATATGGATTATACTTTAGAGCGCCATTTTCAATATAAAGAGAGCTTACAATTTGTGCGTAAACATCGTGGATTAGCCATTGGTAACGGTATTGTGTTTATTCTATTTTTATTAATTCCCGTAATTGGTGTCATTTTAGTGCTGCCGTTATCGGTTACAGCTGCTTCAACTAGAACAGTAGAAGCGCTTCAACTTAAAAACAAACCTATAAATGCCGCTTAGTTTTGGTTCATATCACATAACACCCATACAACCAAAAGACGGATGGAATATCTGTAACTTTGCTGTTGCTAATGAAGACCGATTAAAACGCTATTTCCCAAAAACATTAGAGCAAAATTTAACACCAGATTTATCAAACATTTTTGTTTCAAAAAAGGTTAAACAATTTGAAGTTAAAGAAGAGTTTTTATTCACTTTAAGAGAAAAAAAATCAGATAAATTAGTTGGTTTATTTTACATCAAAGAAGTTGATTGGACAAAAAAACAAGGAGAATTCGCCTATGCTATCGATTATAATATTGAAGGCAAGGGTATAACCACAGGAACTATAAAAAAATTATCAGACTATGCTTTTGAAAACCTAGGTTTAGAAACTTTGCAAATTATAGTTCATAAAAGTAATGTGGGTAGTTTAAAAGTTGCCGAAAACAATAATTTTACTTGGATACAAACACTAAATAGTGAATTTACTCCTCCAGAAGGAAGGCCATTAAACATGGAATTATATGAATTGTATAAAGTGATTGAATGATATGAAAGACCTGCGAGGTTTTAAAAACCTTGTAGGTCTATAATCAAAAGAAAAAAATGAAACTTGAAGCATTAGAAAAAGGAAATTATTATCACATTTTTAATCGTGGCGTAAATGGTGAAACTATTTTCAAAAATGATGATAATAAAATCTACTTTTTAAATCTAATAAATAAACATTTAGATGGTAAAGCATCTATTTTAGGATATTGTCTAATGGACAATCATTTTCATTTTTTATTAGAAATAATATCAGAATCTAAAGCAGCAAATCAGTCTATTTCTAACCTACTCAATGCTTATGCAAAAGCTTTTAATAAACAGCAAAATAGAACAGGAAGTTTATTTGAAAAACACTTCCGAAGAAAAAAAATTGATACAGAAACTTATTTAAAAAATACCATTCTGTATATTCATACTAACCCACAGAATCATAAAATTACTAGTGATTATAAAGCTTATAAATTTTCATCATTCCAATTTTACACTAATGACACTCTAAAAACAATAGTACCAATTAACAAGTCTTATACTATACAAGTATTTAATGATATCGATAACTTTGTTTTTGCTCATAATGAACATCTAGGGTTAACTGATAATAATTTAGGATCAGACCTACAAGGTTTTAAAAACCTCGCAGGTCATGAAAAAACTGATATCAACCTGCGAAGTCTCAAAGACCTTTTAGGTTTGAACGAAAAAGAATCAATGAAAGACAAATTCTACCAATACATACAAGGTGTACAAGATAGCATCACATCAAAACTAGAAGCCGTTGATGGAAAATCCAAATTTCAAGAAGATATTTGGAAACGACCAGAAGGCGGTGGAGGTCGCACACGCGTGATTGAAAACGGAAACGTATTTGAAAAAGGCGGTGTAAACATTTCAGGTGTTCATGGAAAATTGCCAAAATCCATGCAAGCCTATTTCAAAGTTGGCGATGTCGATTTTTTTGCCTGCGGATTGAGTTTAGTATTGCATCCTAAAAACCCTATGGTCCCTACCGTTCATGCCAATTGGCGTTATTTCGAAATGTATGATAAAGATGGAAAGATAATTGATAGCTGGTTTGGTGGCGGACAAGACTTAACACCTTATTACCTATTTGAAGACGATGCAAAACACTTTCATAAAACCTGTAAAACTGCTTGCGATAAGCACAATCCAGAGTTTTATCAAACCTATAAAAAACGCTGTGATGAATACTTTTACAACTCACATAGAAATGAAGGCAGAGGTTTAGGGGGTTTATTTTTCGATTATTGCAAAGCATCTGAAACCATGAGTATGGAAAATTGGTATAACTTTGTTACCGAAGTTGGCGATAGTTTCCTTGAAGCCTATGCACCAATAGTTGAAAAAAGAAAAGATTTATCATATACTCAAGAACAACGCAATTGGCAAGAAATTCGTCGTGGTCGTTACGTTGAATTTAATTTAGTACATGATAAAGGCACACTGTTCGGATTAAAAACCAATGGGCGAATAGAAAGTATTTTAATGAGTTTACCTCCACATGTACAATGGGTATACGACCATCATCCAGAATCTGGAAGTGACGAAGAAAAACTTTTAGAAGTATTGAAAAATCCAGTTAATTGGATAAACAAATAAACGCATCAACATATAAACATTTTTACTATGTTCCCATTAAGAAGAAACCGAAGATTAAGAACCAACGAATCAATCCGTTCATTAGTTCGTGAAACCATAATTACACCAAACGACTTTTTAGTGCCGCTTTTTGTGGTTGAAGGCAAAGGAGTTAAAGATGAAATTCCATCCATGCCAAACTACTTTCGTTACAGTTTAGATTTACTTGAAGGCGAAGTAAAAGAACTTTGGAAACTTGGGTTAAAATCGGTGTTACTTTTTGTAAAAGTCCCAGATAATTTAAAAGACAATAAAGGAACTGAAGCTTTAAACCCTAACGGACTCATGCAACGCGCTATTAAAACGGTGAAAAACGCATGTCCAGATATGTTGGTGATGACGGATGTGGCATTAGATCCTTATTCTATTTATGGACATGATGGGATTATTGAAAACGGACAAATAATAAACGATGAAACATCTGAGTTTTTAGCAGAAATGAGCATTTCTCACGCAAAAGCTGGAGCCGATTTTGTAGCACCAAGCGATATGATGGACGGTCGTATTTTAACCATTCGTGAAGCCTTAGAAGATGAAGGATTTAAAAACACAGGTATTATGAGTTATTCGGCTAAATATGCCTCAGCCTTTTACGGCCCTTTTCGAGATGCATTAGATTCTGCTCCTGTGGATTTAATTGATATTCCAAAAGATAAAAAAACGTATCAAATGGATTATGCAAACCGTTTTGAAGCCATTAAAGAAACTGAGATGGATATAGATGAAGGCGCCGATATTGTGATGGTAAAACCAGGCTTGTGTTATTTAGATATTGTTCGAGAAATTAAAAATGAAGTGGATGTTCCTGTGGCTGTTTATCAAGTATCTGGAGAATATGCCATGTTAAAAGCAGCTGCCGAAAAAGGCTGGCTAGACCACGATGCAGTTATGATGGAACAAATCACAGCCATAAAACGTGCAGGCGCAGATATTATAGCTTCATACTTTGCTAAAGATGTTGTTAAATTGATTTCGTAAATTAGCCATAAATAAAATCATCTTTAATGAGCGCATTATTTTTCTGGGCAACCATTTCAATTTTCTTTTCCTTTTTATGTTCTATTCTTGAAGCTGTTTTACTCAGCGTAACACCAACCTTTATAAACGTTAAAAAACAAGAAGGTAAAGACTATGCTTTAACTTTAGAAGTTTTAAAAAAAGATGTTGATAAACCATTAATTGCCATATTAACCTTAAATACCATTGCGCATACTTTAGGCGCAATGATGGTTGGTATTGAAGCAGAAAGTTTACCTTATAAATTAGAGTTTTTTGGTATAAATACCGTTGGTGTAGTATCTGCAATCATGACGTTTTTAATTTTGGTCGCCTCAGAAATTATTCCGAAAACTATCGGTGCAACTTACTGGAAAAAGCTCGCTAATTTCACATCAAAAGCGTTAGTTATTTTAATTTTTCCATTAAAATGGACAGGTATTTTATGGCTTTTGCAACTTACCACAAAACTTATTGGCGGTAAAGGTCATGGTAGTGTTTTGAGTAGAGAAGGCTTTATGGTTATGACTGATATGGCTCATGAGGAAGGTGTTTTTCAAGAAAACGAAAGTAAAATAATAAAGAATTTACTAACTTTTAAAGACGTGTTTGCTAAAGATGTGATGACACCAAGAACGGTGATGCAAACCGAAGACCAAAACACCACGGTTGAAGATTTTTTTAATAGAAATTTAAATCTCCGTTATTCAAGAATTCCTGTTTATGCCGATAACCCAGATAACATAAAAGGGCTTGTTTTAAAAGATGAAATATTTAAAGAAATGGCGCTTGATAATGGCGATAAAAAATTATTAGATTTAACACGACATATTATTATTGTAGATAGAGATTTACCCATTCCTAAGTTATTTGAGCAGCTTATTGAAAGCCGAAACCACATGGCATTAGTCGTAGATGAATACGGTTCGGTAAGTGGTTTGGTAACCATGGAAGATGTTATTGAAACCTTGCTTGGATTAGAAATTATGGACGAAAGTGATAATGTTTCAGACCTTCAACATTTAGCTAGAAAAAGTTGGGAAGCTCGAGCTAAAAAACTAGGTATCATTGAAGAAGATAAACCTTCCAAATAATGGAAACCTGTATCATCAAATCGCCTCTAGGATTTACCAAAATTATTGGTGGTGAAGATGGTATTGCTTCTGTAACGGTTTTAAATTCCGAAGAAAAAATTACTGATGTCATTCCCACTGAATTAGAAGATTGCGTTATTCAGCTTAACGAATATTTTGAAGGTACTCGCAAGCAATTCGACTTAAAACTAAATACTGAAGGCACTTCTTTTCAAAAAAAAGTATGGAAACAACTCGAAGAAGTTCCATACGGAAAAACAATATCTTATTTAGACTTATCAAAACAATTAGGCGATGTAAAAGCCATTAGAGCAGTAGCGAATGCTAATGGTAAAAACCCGCTTTGGATTATCGTTCCATGTCATCGTGTTATTGGTAGCAATGGTAGCTTAACAGGTTATGCTGGCGGTTTGCATAGAAAACAGTGGCTTTTAGAGCATGAAAGCCCTTATAAGCAACAATCTCTTTTTTAATATGTACAGAACGCTTAATAAAATAGTATAATTCTTATATATCTATTCTGCTTCACTTATAAAAGCCTCACATTTGAGAACCATATTTTTACTTCCGCATATAAAAGGAACACGTTGATGTAATTCTGTTGGCTCTATATCCATAATTCTCATAACACCATTACTTGCTATTCCATTTGCTTGTTCCGCTAAAAAAGCCATAGGATTACATTCGTATAATAAACGTAATTTACCATTTGGATTTTTAGAGCCTCTAGGGTAAAGATAAATACCGCCTTTAATCATATTTCTATGAAAATCTGACACTAAAGACCCTATATATCTGGATGTGTAAGGTCTGTCATCTTCATCTTTTTGGCAATATTTAATGTAATTTTTAATACCTAAGGGAAAGTCAAAATAATTACCTTCATTTACTGAATAAATACTCCCATCTTCAGGGAATTTCATATCTGGATGTGATAAGTAAAACGATCCAATTGCAGGGTTTAGAGTAAAACCGTTTACACCATCACCAGTTGTATAAACCAACATCGTAGAAGTACCATAAACGACATAACCCGCAGCAACTTGTCTGTTCCCTTTTTGTAAAAAATCTTCTAGAGTTACA
Source organism: Flavobacteriaceae bacterium (assembly GCA_049791475.1). GTDB lineage: Bacteria > Bacteroidota > Bacteroidia > Flavobacteriales > Flavobacteriaceae > CAXBID01. The sequence continues at coordinate 5,853 of JBAQZZ010000219.1, forward strand.
GGCGTTCCAACTGGGGTAACCCGTCTGTAAATAGAGAAAATAGTTCCTACAGAAACATTAACATCTATATTTGATGAACCGTCAAGCGGATCAATTAGAACTATATATTTATTTTGATGATTTTCATCTTGACTATTAATACTAATAAAATCATCTTCTTCTTCACTCGCAATACCACAAACAATATTTCTTCTAGTAAGTGTTTGTATAAACTTTTCGTTAGCGTAAACATCTAATTTTTGTTGATCCTCACCTTGAATATTAGTGTCACCAGCTGCTCCTATAATATCTACTAATCCAGCTTTATTAACTTCATGATTTACTATTTTTGCTGCTAATCGGATTGAATTTAAAAGACTTGATAATTCACCTGATGAGTACTGAAACGATGATTGGTTTTCAATAATAAATTCTCCTAAAGTTTGTTTTTGATGAGCCATGAAATAATTAAGTTTGTTTGTGCAAATATGCGGAATTTTTGGTAAACTACATCGTTTTCGTTAGAGATATGTACCTTTAGGTATTTAACTTTAAGGTATATTTGAAAAACATTATTACAAATTATGAATTTTACAATTAGACGTTCAAAAAAAGAGGATATGCCTCAAGTACATAAACTTATTAAAGAATTAGCTGAGTTTGAAAAAGAAGAATACGCTGTTGAAGTAACTATTTCAGATTTGCAAAACGATGGCTTTGGTAAACAACCCGCATTTGAATGCTTTGTAGCTGAAATAAATGAAAAAATTGAAGGTATTGCACTAGTCTATTTTAGATACTCTACTTGGAAAGGGAAAGTTTTACATTTAGAAGATTTAATAGTTAGCGAACCTGCTCGAGGTACTGGAATTGGCACTGCACTTTTAAATGAAGTAGTAAAATACGGAAACGATTTAGGCGTTAAACGTATTAACTGGGAAGTACTTGACTGGAACGAACCTGCTATTACTTTTTACGAAAAAAAAGGCGCTAACGTAAAACGAGACTGGGATGTGGTACATTTAAACGAACAAGGTATTAAAGATTATATGTCAAAATTATAATGCAAGTATTTAAATTTGGTGGTGCATCTATAAAAGATGCCAATGGTGTTAAAAATTTAGCTTCTGTTTTACAAAAAGTAGGTTATAAAAATACCCTTATTGTAGTTTCTGCAATGGGTAAAACCACCAATGCCATTGAGCTTGTAATTAAAAATTATTTTGAAAATAAAGCAGAACTGCAAAGCTCTATTCAAGAGGTTAAAAAATACCACAACGCTATTCTTTTAGATTTATTTGCTCCCGATAGCCATCGGGATGAAAATCATAGTGCTTTTAAAAATGTATCAAACCTTTTTAATGAATTAAGTCGTTTTTTTAAAACTAATAAATCGCCCGATTATAATTTTGTGTATGATCAAACTATAGGTTTTGGCGAATTAGTTTCCACAACTATAATTAGTGATTATTTAAATTTTATTGGATTAAGAAACAATTGGATTGATGTTAGAGATTATATTAAAACAGACAGCTATTACAGGCGTGCTAATATTAATTGGGATGAGACTCAAAATCTAATCTCAACAAACTTTGACAAAAAAACTTTAAACATTACCCAAGGGTTTTTAGGTAGTGATACCAATAATTTCACCACTACACTTGGTAGAGAAGGCAGCGATTATACCGCAGCAATTTTCGCCTATTGTTTAAATGCAGAAAGTGTTACTATTTGGAAGGATGTTCCTGGAGTTTTAAATGCAGACCCAAGGTATTTTGAAAACGCACAATTACTAAATAAAATATCATATCGAGAAGCTATTGAGTTAGCATTTTACGGTGCTTCAGTTATTCATCCAAAAACCTTACAACCTCTACAAGGAAAGGAAATACCTCTATTTGTAAAATCTTTTTTAAATCCAGAAAATTCAGGTACAAAAATTAGTAAAGCTGCTACTTTAAACCCATTGATTCCTTGTTTTATTGTAAAGAAAAACCAAATTTTAATATCCTTATCATCATTAGATTTTTCATACATTGTAGAAGAAAATATTAGCGAAATATTCAACCTATTACATCAATATAAAATGAAGGTTGATGTGATTCAAAATTCTGCAATTAGTTTTTCCGTTTGTATAGATAATATTTATAATAACCTTGAAAAATTATTGCTTCATTTAAAAGCAAAATTTAAAGTAACATGTCATAAAAATGTATCTCTTTATACTATTAGGCATTACAACGAAAATTCTATCACGCAAATTGAAACTGGTAAAACCGTGTTATTAAAACAATTAACCCAAGAAACCATACAAGTAGTAACTAAATAAACATTTAGTACATTTACACTCATGACCAAACAACAAGATACAGGACTGGTAACGGCAAAAGAAGTTGCTAAAGCTATACAGCTAGATAAGTATGGTTTTATTGGTACTTTGGTTGGTTGGGGCTTAATGAAGGTTCTTAAAATATCTACTATAAATAAATTTTATAAGCGTAACAAACATCTTCAAGGAATCGATTTTTTAGACCGTATTTTAGAAGAATTTCAAATTAAGTTTGAAATCCCCGATGAAGATTTAAAACGTTTACCAAAAAACGGTGCATATATAACGGTATCAAATCATCCGCTTGGAGGTATTGATGGTATTTTACTTTTAAAACTCATGCTACAACAGCGCGATGATTTTAAAATAATTGCCAATTTTTTACTACATAGAATAGAACCTATGAAGCCTTACATTATGCCTGTAAACCCTTTTGAGGACAGAAAAGAAGTAAAGTCGAGCATAGCTGGGTTTAAAAATTCCATACTACATTTAAAAGGCGGTCATCCACTTGGTTTGTTTCCAGCTGGCGAAGTTTCAACATACAGAGATGGAAAATTAGTAGTAGATAAACCTTGGGAAGAAGCGGCTATAAAACTTATAAAAAGAGCAGAAGTTCCGGTAGTTCCCATTTATTTTCATGCAAAAAATAGCAAGTTATTTTATAAACTATCTAAAATTAGCGATACGTTTAGAACTGCTAAATTACCATCTGAAGTATTAACTCAAAAACGACGTGTTATAAAGGTTAGAATTGGTAAACCTATTTCTGTTGATGACCAAAAAGAACACGAAACACTTGAAGAGTTTTCAGAATTTTTAAGACGAAAAACGTATATGTTATCTAATACTTTTGAGGATAAATCGAAACTCTTAGAAAATATTTCGTCCACTTTAAAAACACCTAAAATACCTAAACGTATCGTTACTCCAATTGATACAAAAATCATGCTAAAGGAAGTTGAAGCTTTACAAAAAGGTGATTTTAGGCTTCTTCAAAGTAAAAATTATGAAGTGTTTTTAGCGCCTGCTGAAAAAATTCCGAATATCCTCAGAGAAATTGGGCGTTTACGTGAAATTACCTTTCGTGAAGTTGGAGAAGGCACCAATGAAGCTATTGATTTAGATACTTTTGACACCTATTACCACCACATGTTTTTATGGGATAATGAAAGCAAATTAATTGCTGGAGCTTATAGAATGGGTTTGGGTTCAAAAATTTTTAAAAGTTATGGTATAGACGGTTTTTATCTTCAAGATTTATTTCGATTTGAACCCGAACTTTATAAAATGATGAGTGAATCAATAGAAATGGGTCGCGCATTCATTATTAAAAGCTACCAACAAAAACCAATGCCTTTGTTTTTACTTTGGAAAGGCATTGTACACACGACATTGCGTTTCCCAGAACATAAATTTTTAATTGGTGGTGTAAGTATTAGTAATCAGTTTTCAAATTTCTCAAAATCGTTGATGATTGAGTTTATGAAATCGCATTATTACGACCCATATATTGCCCAATATGTGCATCCTAAAAAAGAATTTAAAGTAAAACTTAAAGATGCCGACAAAGATTTTGTTTTTGACGAAACCGAAGCCGATTTAAACAAGTTTGATAAATTTATTGATGAAATTGAACCAGGTGCTTTACGATTACCTGTGCTATTAAAAAAGTACATTAAGCAAAATGCTAGATTGGTAGCTTTTAATGTAGATCCGCTTTTTAATAATGCCGTAGATGGCTTAATGTATATTAAAATTGCAGATTTACCTGAAAGCACTGTACGCCCCGTAATGGAAGAATTTCAAGCAGAAATGGAGCGTAAGTTTATGGAAAATAATGAAAACTAGAAATAAGAAGCTTTGAATAAAATTTCTTGTTTCTAGTTTTTGAAAATATTCTATCCTAATTTAAACTAGAAAAAACATACTTCATTTCTGTTGCTATTTGCAAACTTCTATTTAAATACGTTTCTGTTTGTTGTGGTGTGCCATCAGATTTTTTTGGGTCTTCATAAGTTATTGCAATTCGAATATCACACCCAAAAACCATTGGGCAACCTTTATCTGCTGAAGAGCAAGTCATAATTCCAGCAAATTCTGAAGCAGGATTAAAATCGTCACTAAATCGTTTTGAAAAGGCAATTACTGATGGCTCATTTTCTGAAAATTTAATACTGTAAACAGGGTTGTCTTCTTCTGAAAGTTTAATAATTTTAAAACCCTGATTATTTAAAGTTTCTCCAACTTTTGGAAACATAGCAGTAGTTCCAGTTCCACCAGAATAGCAGGACACATTATTAATATTATAATACGCCGCCATGGTTTGCGCCCAAATTTGAGACAAATGGCTACGATGCGAATTATGCGTACAAATAAAATTTAATCGGATAGGCTTATTGGCCTTTAATCTTATTATTCAAATAATCTAATAAAGGCTTTAGAATTGCTTTTCGTTCTTCTGAAACTTCAGTTATTTCTAATGTATTTATAGTATTAGAAATTGCTTCAAATAAAATGGTATGACTCATATCTCTTTTTAATTAACAACAACCAGAAGTTGGCGAACAACATGCGGCAACTTTTTCAACAACATTCTCAGCAATGGCAACTACTTTTTCTGGAACACCGCAAAGTTCTTTCGCTTTACAATCTGTTTTTTCGATGGCTAGTTTAAGAATCAAATTCTTACCTTGAATTTCGAAATCGTTAACAAATAATTGAGCCGTGTGAAAAGTGGCGTTACTATATTCAAACTTCACCTCAGATTCTAAATCATACGATTTCATCTCACCTACTTTTTTAAGAATAGCAGACACTTTGTAAGTGCTCATACATTCCGTTTTACCTTTTTCTAAAGGGCTTTCCCAGAGTTGTATAATAGTCTCGTTCCAGGAATCAGTTTGTGAACCACAATCTACAGAATCAATTACAATATGCTTAACTTCTGTAATATGGTAATTTGCTCCAACTAATAAGTTTGGTGCATATTCAAACAATAATGATTTGTCTTTGTCTTGTTCTAATACGTTAAAAAATTCTTGTGTTTTCATAATTAACTATATTTAATTTTTATGTGTGTCTCTTTGTTCGGAGAGTAAAGAAAATATTTATAAACTCATCTTGATTTTTTTTTATTTCCTAAAACCCTTCCGTCTTTTGTTTTTTAGCAAAACAAAATCCACCTTCCCTAAATAAGGGAAGGATTTATTGTATATTTTAGCAGCAATTAGACTTTGTTTTATTGAAAAAGGAGTTTAACTGATTTTGTAATACCGTCCAACGTTCTAAATTAATAGAGTAACACATACTTTTTCCTTCTACCTCGCCTTTAAGTAATCCTATGCTTTTAAGTTCTTTTAAATGTTGAGATATGGTAGCTTGGGCTAAACCTATTTCTTCAACCAAATCGTTACAAATACATGCGTTTTGAATACTTATATATTGTAAAATGGCGACTCTAGCAGGATGTCCTAACACTTTAAAAAACTGTGCTAAATCGTTTTGCTGATCTGTAAATATTTGTGTTTTGGTAATCCCCATATTATTATTTGTATATTGCAATATTACGATGTTAATTTGGTGTAAAAAAGTCAAAAAAATACTTTTTGACTTTTTTATAATTTTTATAAGGATTTAAACCAATCTTGAAAATAAGATCCTAGTAGAGGCGTTAACTTTTTTTCTCCACCTAATGCTCCAACCAAACTCATAATCCATAATATGAGCATTACAATGTTTAATATCCACCCAACTCCTGGAATAAACCATAAAATAAATGATAAAATAAGAAGCCCTAACATTTGTCTAATATAAAATGAACCCAATTCAGATTTATTACTATTATTCATAACCAAAGCTATGACCCAACCTATTATAGTAATATGAGCAATTATAGCAACATTTTTTCCATCGCTTAATACTTCTTTTGCTTCATGAGTAAACTCAGAGGCCGATTCTTTTGCTTCATCAGCGAATTCTTTTGCTTTTTCCTTTGCTTCACCAGCAAATTTTTCAGCTTTATCAGCAGCTTTTTTAGCACCTTTTTTTGCATCGCCTAACATATCATTTAGGTCGTCGCTTAAATTTTTTTCATCAGACATTTGTAATAAATTTTTGGTTTGAATATAAAAGTAGTGAAAAAACATATTCACCGCTAACTATATGTAATTCAAATTACAATAACGTTACAATTAATTGTAAATAATATTATCTAAACAACATAACAACACCTCCAATAGCTGTAACTATTAAGATAAATTTTCTGTAATTCCCGTTTGATATTAGCTTTACTATTTGCACACCAATAAAAAATCCAACTGCTACAACTGGAATTAAAACAGAATTTAAAACTAAAGTTTCAACGGTTATTGTTTTCCAAACATAAAAATGAAAGGGCAACTTAAATAAATTAATAATAAAAAATAACCATGCCGCTGTACCTATAAATTCATTCTTTGGAAATCGCATAGCCAAAAAATAAATATTTGAAATAGGGCCAGCTAAATTCCCAATCATGGTTGTAAAACCTGCTAAAAAACCTGTTGTACTTGCAAACCATTTATTTGTGGGCACATTTGTAGATTTTCTGGTTTCTGAATAAAACATGATGAGCACTGAAACCAAAATTATAACGGCCATTAACCTTTTAAAAACAATTTCTGAAATTTCATCACCTATCCATACACCAACTAAAACACCAATGATCATCCATGGAATTAATTTTTTGATGATACCCCATTGTGCATGTCTATTATAATAAATAACTGCCAAAATATCTGCACAAACTAACAACGGTAGCAAAATACCTGTAGATGCTTTTTCACCAAATACAAATGCTAGAATAACAACAATAATAATTCCAATACCTTTTATGCCAGATTTAGAAAATCCCAATAAAAAAACTGCAAAACAAATGGCTACCCATTGCATTGCAGTTAAATTGTATGATTGTAGTATTTCAGTATAATTCAATAGTTGCTTTTTGAAATGCTAAATTACAAAAATGCAGAATCTACAGGCTCCCAAAGTTCTATTTTATTGCCATCGTTATCTAAAATCCAACCAAATTTGCCGTATTCAAATTCTTCAATTTCTCCAACTATAGTAACCCCTTCTTCTTTTAAGGCTTTAAGCAACTCATGCAAATTTTCAACTCTGTAATTAAACATATAGTCCTTTTTTGAAGGCTCATAATATTTGGTATCTTCTGCAAACGGACTCCATTGTGTTGAGCAATTTTTTCCTTCTTTATCTTTCCACCAAAAGGTGCAACCGTAATCATCGGTGTTAAACCCTAAATGTTTTTTATACCACTCTTTTGATGCTTTTGGATCTTTTGTTTTAAAAAACAAACCGCCTATTCCTGTTACTCGATTTTTCATTCCTCTCCCTTACCCTCTCCAAAGGAGAGGGATTTTTTTAATTAAACTTTACTTTTTGATTACTGTTTCATATAAATTTATCCATTCTTGAACTGTCATTTTAGAAGCCAATTCTGCAATTAATTCAAAAGGAATCACTTCAATATTTTTGAAACGAATACAGCTTTTCCCCATATCTAATTTTAATTTGCTGTATTTTGGGTATTCATTTACAAACCAATTATATAGTTCTGGGTTTGCATAAATACCCATATGATATAAATTAATTGAATTTTTTTGAGATGCAAAACTCATAAAAGGTAAAGGCTCTTTTGGTGCGCAATGATAGCCATTAGGATAAATAGTGTGCGGTACAAAATAACCTATCATACCATATTGTATCCCTTCTTCAAAACCTTGAGGCAAGTTGTCTTTTATTGTATTACGTAACTTTTTTAGGCTTTCTTGCCGTTCTTTTGGAACTTGATTAATATAATCTTCTGGTGAATTTGCTTTGTATTGCATTGTCCTTTTTATTTACGTTGAAGTATTAATCCTGAAATTAGAGATATAATGAAACCTATAATTAGTACCGTTGCCGACATCACTAGTGAGCTAATTATTGAATTTGAAAACAGTGCTTTTTCAGCTTCCATGGCTTGAAGCTTGATTTGAAATTCCTCAGTGGTTAATGAAGTTCTCGCTTTTTCAACCATATAACCATAATACTCGGTCATAAACTCTGGGTTTATAACTTCTACGTAAACATAATTAATAATTCCGAAAGTTAAGCCAGCAAGTGCGCTAATTAAAACACCTATTAACAGTGATTTACCAAAAGACACTTTCCCGTTATTTATAGAGTCTCGATAGTGTTTAATAGCAAAATAGATGAAAAGTAAGGCTAAAACAATACTAATGTATCCAAAGACTTCGCTTGAGGAATAATCAAGTTTATCTTCTATCGAAAATTGAATTGCAAATAGAATAACTAACGTTAAACTACTATAAAGACCAAATTTTAAAACTGATTGTTTCATATGAAATGAATTAATTATTGAGCCATAAAACTAATAATATACTAAAAAAATATGGTCATACTAAAGTACCAATTTACTAGAAATCAATAATAAAGCTTATATAATTTTAAAATCTTTTGCTATTTGTAAGGCTTGAGTTCTGCGTTTTGCATTTAATTTCATCAATAAATTAGAAACGTGAGTTTTTATGGTGCTTTCTGAAATAAATAGTTTTTCAGCGATTTCCTTATTTGATAAACCTTCTGAAATAGATTGAAGCACCTCATACTCTCGAGCCGTTATTTCTAAATCTCTAATTTTTTGATGGTTGATGTCTTCCGTAGAATTTATGGGCATATTAAGGCTTTTTTTATTGATGTAAATACCAATAATGAAAAAAACAATAGCAATAATAGCAATTGCAAACTCTATTTTTAAATTTCCAGAATTTAAGGAATACGTACTAATTTGAAAAAGTAGTAACAAAGCTAAAATTAAGCTGGCGAAAACAAAGATGGTTTTCTTCATGCTTTAAAATTAACAAAATTTATTATTTTTTCATGATTAGTCGCAACCTTTTACTACTTTTTGCATCTAAAGTATACTAAGAATATCAAAAATTTGTATAGCCATGAAATTTGTAAACATATTTTCCACTGTAATCTTTATAAGTATAATGACTTTTCAATCTTGTAGCACAGAAGAAGACACACCGTTAAAAGCTTTTGATACCATTGCCAAAGGGCAACAAATTGTTACCTCAAACAATGACTTTGCATTTTCGCTATTTAAAGAAATTGCCCAAAACGAAACCGAAAATAATTTCATGATTTCTCCCGTAAGTGCCTCATTAGCTTTGAGTATGATTTACAATGGTTCCGCTGGAGACACGCAACAAGCTTTTACTAATGTATTTAACTATGGTAATACCACACTTGAAGAAACCAACATAGTAAACCAAAATATTATAGACAACCTAACATACGCATCTTCTGGAACAACTTTCGAAATCGCTAATTCACTTTGGGTAAAAAACAGCTTTCCTATAAATGAAACGTTCTTAGAAGCTAATAAAACATATTATTTCGCAGAAGTACAAAATAAAGATTTTAGCGACCCAAAAACCTTGGAAACCATAAACAATTGGGTGTCAAACAAAACCAATGGAAAGATACCAAAAATTTTAAATGAAATTTCCTCAAATGCTGTACTTTACGCTATTAATGCCCTTTATTTTAAAAGTGATTGGAAATATCATTTTAAACCAGAAGACACCAAAAAACTACCTTTTCAACTCGATAATAGTACAGTAAAGCAAGCAGATATGATGACTATGGAACAGAATTTAAAATACTTTTCCAATACCGTATTTTCTTCAGTACTGCTTCCTTATAAAAACGACAAATACACCATGACGCTTTTGTTACCAAATCCCGATAAAAAGGTAAATGATATTATAGCCATAATGGACATTGAAAATTGGACGAATTGGCAAAACAAACATTCTGATAAAAACATAAAAATTACTCTACCCAAGTTTACTTTTTCATATGAAAAAACATTTAATACTGCGCTTATAAACTTAGGTTTAGGTATAGCGTTCACCGAAAATGCTAATTTTAGTGGTTTAAGCGATATTGATACACAAATTTCGTTTGTATTGCAAAAAACCTTTATAGATGTTAATGAAAAAGGTACTGAAGCTGCTGCCGTAACGGTTGGTGCTATTGAAACTACTTCATCTGGTGGACTACAAAAATTTTTATTGGATAGACCTTTTCTTTTTACTGTCACAGAAAAGGAAACAGGTTCTATTTGTTTTATAGGTAAAGTAGGAATTCCAGAGTATGATAAATAAAAGTATCTGTATTTAAATTAACAAAATTTTGCTTTAATTTTATCTACAATAGTTTGCGCTAGTTTTTCTTTACTTTCTATAGTCCAACCTGCAACATGAGGGGTTAACAAAACGTTTTTAGCATCTATTAAGTATTGAAAAGCTTCTGGCATATCAGAGGAAAACAAACTTTCAAAAGAGCCCTTTTCATATTCTAAAACATCCAATCCTGCTCCTAAAATTTTACCAGTTTTTAAAGCGGAAACTAAGTCGTGAGTCACAACACTTTTTCCTCGAGCGGTATTTAACAACCAAAACGGTTTTTTAAACTGATTAATAAATTCAGAATTAATCATATTTAAAGTTAATGGTGTTTGTGGCGTATGTAAACTTACAACATCAACTGTTTCTTGAAATTGTGCTAATACCACTTGTGTTGCATTAGCATCGCCAACATTATCTTTTATATCGTAACACAATACTTTTGTATCAAAACCTCTAAGTTTTTTTGCAAAGGCTTTTCCCATATGGCCGTAACCAATGAGACCAACTGTTTTACCTTCAAGCTCAATGCCTCGATTTTCTTCTCTTAGCCATTTCCCTTTCCGAACTTCGTTATCGGCTTTATTTAATTTATTGAATAATGATAGTAGCATTCCTAAAGTATGTTCGCCAACTGCATTTCGGTTCCCTTCTGGTGCAGAAATTAAATACACACCTTTTTTTTCGGCATAATCACAATCGATGTTTTCTAAACCTGCGCCTACTCGCCCTATAAATTTCAGATTTGTTGCCGCATCAAGAAATGTTTTATCTATCGTGAATCTACTTCTAATTACAACACCATCAAAGTCCTGAATGTTAGCTTCAACTTGTTCTTTTGTAGATTTATAATCTTCATGATTAGTAAATCCTAAAGCCTTCAATTGGTTGAGTAATAATTCGTGATTTGTGTCGAGGTGAAGTACTTTCATTAATATAAAATTATGGCTTAAAAGTAAAGAGAATGAGAAGTTAAAACAAGTTAAGAGTAATAAAGAATTAAATTCCCAAAATCATTTTAGCAATCCAAAAATAGAGTAAAATTCCTAAAATATCGTTACTAGTTGTTATAAAAGGCCCTGTTGCTATGGCTGGATCGATGCCTCGTTTGTTTAAAAATAATGGCACAAACGTACCAATAAGTCCTGCTATAATAATAACCGCAACAAGCGATATTGAAATGGCTAAAGCAGTAATTATTTCTCCTTTAAATGCCCATACAAATAAGAATAAAAATAATGCCAAAATAACGCCATTAAGAGCTGCTAATAACATTTCTTTAATTAAACGGCTATTAACACTACCACGCACATCGTCATTTGCTAAACCTTGAACAATAATAGCGCTAGATTGTACACCAACGTTTCCTGCCATTGCCGCAATTAACGGTGTGAAAAAGAATAATATAACTGCTTTACCAGTAAAAAGACCTTCAAAACCTTCCATAATTAAAAAGGCTCCAATACCGCCAATTAGTCCTAAAAACAACCAAGGTAAGCGGGCTCTTGTAAGCTGTAAAATACTATCATCTGCTTCAACATCGCCTGTAATACCTGCTGCCATTTGGTAATCTTTGTCGGCTTCTTCTCGAATAACGTCTATAATATCATCTATGGTAATTCTGCCTAACAATATTTGGTTTTCATCAACTACAGGAATCGCTTCCAAATCATATTTAGCCATTACTTTGGCTACATCTTCAACGTCATCATTTACATTAACTGAATCTACGGTAGAAATATAAATATCAGCTATTTTTTGTTCGCTTTTTGCTACTATAAGATCTTTTAAAGAGAGTCGCCCTATTAGTTTATCTTGTTTATCTACAACATATATGGAGTGTACTCGCGTTACGTCCTTTGCTTGTCCTCTAATTCTACGCATACATCCTGCAACCGTCCAAGTTTCATAAACTTTAACAAGCTCTTTTGCCATAAGTCCACCAGCAGTATCTTCATCATAAGCTAAAAGTTCGGTAATTTCAGCTTTATGATCTTCATCTTCAATATTAGAAATAACTTCTTGCTGACGGTTTTCTGGTAACTCTGCAATAATATCGGCAGCATCATCGGTATCTAACTCTTCAATTTCTTCAGCAATTTCTTTGGCGGAAAGGTTTCTTAATACCTTTTCTCGATTATCTTCATCGAGTTCCATTAAGATATCTGAAGTCGTTTCAGAATCTAGAAGTTTTATGATATACATAGCCTCTTCTAGATCTAATTCATCCAAAATTTCGGCAATATCAGCGTAGTGAAACTCATCTAAAAGCGTTTTGAGTTCTTTATCGTTTTTTGTTTCGATAAGTAACTCAACTTGCTCAAGTAGCGCATCTGTTAACTGAAATTGTATGTTTTCTTTTTCTTCT
>JBAQZZ010000220.1:0-2298 GCA_049791475.1 Flavobacteriaceae bacterium
TTGTGAATATGCAATTTTAACTGGCCTGCATCAATTTTTGAGAGGTCTAATACTTGATTGACGAGTGATAATAAGCGTTCTGAGTTTTGTTTGGCAACCGTAAATTGTTGGCGTTTTTTATCTGATAAGGCGTCATCATTTAAAGTATCATTAATAGGATCGGCGATTAGTGTTAATGGAGTGCGGAATTCGTGCGAAATATTGGCAAAGAAATTGGATTTCAATTTATCCAGTTCTTTTAATTTAGTGTTTGTTTTTTGACGGTTTCGGTACAAAATAAATAAGAACAATCCTGCTATGGTTGTAATGCCCAAACCACCTAAAAATAAATTGCGTTGGTTCTTTTTTTGCTGTTCTGCTAATTCGTTTTGGGATTTTAATAAGGTAATTTCCTGTTCTTTTTTTTTGGTTTGGTATTTGGTTTCTATTTCTTCTACTTTATTATTTCTAGCTCTAGCTAATCCCGAATCATTATAAATCATTGTTTTTTCGAGATAATTGAAAGCTGATTTATAATCTCCCAATTTTTGATAAGATCTATAAATTCTTCCCGTTGCACCAGCAAGTCTTCCAAAACTTTTATGCTCAAGACTATCATAAAGGGAAATACTTAATTTATGATGTTTAATTGCGTTTTGATAATCTTCGGCCATAAATAGTAAGTTTCCATGAACCCAATTTGCGCTTGCTCTTTCATTTATATTGGTAGAATTTTTAACTAAATCATATCTTTTATTTGTATAATTTTTAGCCTTTACCGTATCATTTAAATCAAAATATACTCCAGCCAAAGCCCAATAAAGATCAGCTAAACTCTCCTTGTCATCTTTCTTGATTAGTTTCTCGGCTTTTTTATACATGAAAATAGCACTATCATGTTCTACTTTGTTTTGATACAGATCACCTAGTTTTATCAACGCTGTCGCCTGTTTTATGGTGTCTTTTAGAACTAATGCAATGTCTAATGACTCATTGAAGTACCCTTTTATTTTAATCAAATCCAGAGAATCATAATCTGTTCTATAAATTAAAAACCCAATATTCATTCTAGATTTATAAAGAGCACTGTTAACTATATTATTTTTTGATAGGACAGAATCTGCTTTTTGATAATATTTAATAGCTTCAGGACCTTCCCAGTTTATATAATGAATATTTGCAATATTTAAATAAGCATCGGCAATTACGGTGGGATTATCTATCTCAATTCCTTTTAAAAGTGCATTATTGGCAGTTTCATTAGCATTTTGAAGTTTTCTTTCTTTAATATATGCAGAGGCTAACTTATTTTCAATAAGTGCTTTTTTTTCTAATCCTTTAACTTTTTTTAATTCAATTATTAAAGAATCAATCTCACTTGTTTGCCCAAACGCAAAACATGACATAAAGAGAAGAAATAGAACAAAAGAATATTTCATATAATTACTTGGTTAATAAATAAATATACACAATTATTGGAAACCGAGTGAGTTGTGCTTAATATTTATATTTGAGTACATGACAAAAATTAGATATCCTAAATCATTATTGTCCGGTAAAAGAATCTTAACCGCTACGCTTCTGGAATATGGAACCAAGACTTGATTTTAATTAACAACGTGATTTCGAGATAATTATTGGGAGCATATAGCTTTGTACCGTACATTCCCTCCTTGAGGAGGGTTAGGGAGGTGTTGTTGAGAGGGTTAGGGAGGTGTTGTTGAAGATTGTTAGGGAGGTGTTGTTGAAGATCGTTAGGGAGGTGTTGTTGAAGAGGGTTAGGGAGGTGTTATTTGGAAATATCGTTTTTAATAGCATTTCGACTTTGGCCTGTCTTGAGCGAAGTCGAAAGGCGCAATGTGACATTTTTAATTTACCTCACCCAGAACTGCCGAAAATGGCAGTTCTGACCTCTCCCAAGGAGAGGTAAAAAGGAAACCCCGACCCAAGGGTCGGAGAATCTTTAGATCGAGATAAAACTCAATACTTCTCAGGAACAAATGTTTGGTAATTTATCGGTGTTTTTTAGCATAGCTTTGTAATTAATGCCTTGTTGAGCAAAGCTTGATATTGAAATGAATAGAATGAGAAGCTTATTACTTATGTAACAAAAGCTGCAACATCTGTAACGTTGTAGTAAAAACAACTGTTAGTGGATAGTTTACTGGTGCTTATTAGCGTATGCTGATGGTGTGCAGTTATAGGCTTCTTTAAAGCACTTTGTAAAGTAAGAATGATCATTAAAACCAACGGTATATCCCACTTGTGAAATATTGATATCAGATTTTTTAAGTAATTGCGCTGCCAGTTTTAAGCGTT
>JBAQZZ010000221.1:0-31922 GCA_049791475.1 Flavobacteriaceae bacterium
GGGGAATAAACCATCCTGTAAAAAATATGGTTACTGGAAAAGGAGAAATAACTTCTCAGAATCATGGATTTGCTGTGAACAGAGAGGAATCTGAGTCACATCCAGATTTAGAAATTACCCATGTACATTTAAACGACCATACAGTTGCTGGTTTAGCTATGAAGAGTAAGAATTGTTTTTCGGTGCAATACCATCCAGAAGCTAGTCCTGGTCCTCATGATGCTGAATATCTTTTCGATCAGTTTATAGAAAATTTAAAGAAATAAAAGTTTTAAAAACCTCAAAAAAAAATCTATTTTTTGAGGTTTTTTTGTAAAAATTAAATTTTGATAACTAAGGTTTATTTAAAATTGTAATTTTCTTCAATTTAGAATCACTAAAACGTTGTAGATGTAATTTTTAATAATTCTTCAAAAACATTCAAAAACAAATAAGAAATAACCGTAAATTTGAGTTAATAATAAGATTAAAAACAAACCAATTATGAGTATAATAATTAATATTCACGCTAGACAAATTTTCGATTCTAGAGGAAACCCTACTGTAGAAGTAGATGTTGTAACAGAAAATGATATTTTAGGAAGAGCTGCTGTACCATCAGGCGCATCAACTGGAGAACATGAAGCAGTTGAATTGAGAGACGGTGGAAAAGCTTACATGGGAAAAGGTGTTTTAAAAGCTGTAGATAACGTAAACTCTATTATTGCTCAAGAATTATTAGGTGTTTCGGTTTTTGAACAAAATTTAATTGATCAAATGATGATTGATTTAGACGGAACAAAAAACAAATCGAAATTAGGGGCTAATGCTATACTGGGTGTTTCATTAGCTGTTGCAAAAGCAGCCGCAGGCGAGTTAGGTTTGCCTTTATATCGTTACGTAGGTGGTGTATCTGCAAACACACTTCCATTACCAATGATGAATATCATTAATGGTGGCTCACATTCTGATGCTCCAATAGCTTTTCAAGAATTCATGATTATGCCTGTTAAAGCAAAAAACTTTACACATGCTATGCAAATGGGTACTGAGATTTTTCACAACCTTAAAAAAGTACTACACGATAGAGATTTAAGTACTGCAGTTGGTGATGAAGGTGGTTTTGCTCCAAATTTAGCTGGAGGAACAGAAGATGCTTTAGAAACTATTGCAAAAGCTGTTGAAAACGCAGGATACAAATTTGGTGATGAAGTTAAAATCGCTTTAGATTGTGCCTCAGCTGAGTTTTATTCTAACGGTAAGTATGATTATAAAAAGTTTGAAGGTGATAGCGGTGTTGTTAGAACGAGTAAAGAACAAGCTGAATATTTGGCTGAACTTGTTGAGAAATACCCAATTATTTCTATTGAAGATGGCATGGATGAAAATGATTGGGATGGTTGGAAATATTTAACCGAATTAGTTGGAGATAAAGTACAATTAGTTGGTGACGATTTATTTGTAACAAATGTTGAGCGTTTATCAAGAGGAATTAAAGAGGGTATAGCCAATTCAATTTTAGTTAAAGTAAACCAAATAGGAACTTTAACCGAAACCATTGCAGCGGTTAATATGGCACATAATGCGGGTTATACTTCTGTAATGTCTCACCGTTCTGGTGAAACAGAAGATAATACGATTGCTGATTTAGCTGTAGCTTTAAATACTGGACAAATTAAAACTGGTTCTGCTTCACGTAGTGATCGTATGGCAAAATACAATCAATTATTACGTATAGAAGAAGAGCTAGGTGAAGTTGCTTATTTTCCAAAAGAAAAGGCATTCAAAATAAAATAAGTAATAGTATTCTTAAATAAAAAAGCGATTATTTTTTAATAATCGCTTTTTTATTTAGTATCAATTTTAATAATTCTTAAATCAACTAAATCGTTTGCGATAATCTTTAAAAATCAAGGTATATTTCGTAATTTAGCATTACACTTAATAATTTAAAATTTAATTTAAAAATGGCAAATACCGCTACCATTGAAGTTAATGGGAAAAAAATAGAGCTTCCTGTAATCGTAGGAACTGAAAATGAACCAGCAATCGATATCTCTAGTTTTAGAGGTGCATCAGGTGGCGTTATTACTTTAGATCCAGGGTATAAAAATACAGGTTCTTGTGAAAGTGCTATTACATTTTTAGATGGTGAAAAAGGTATCTTAAGATATCGTGGATATTCTATTGAAGAATTAGCAGAAAAAGCTGATTTCTTAGAAGTAGCATTCTTGTTAATTTTTGGAGAATTACCTACCAAAGAGCAAAACGATAAGTTTCATGCAGATATTAAAGCACAATCTATAGTAGATGAAGATATAAAGAAAATTTTAGATGCTTTTCCAAAATCCGCACATCCAATGGGTGTTATATCCTCTTTAACAAGTGCATTAACGGCGTTTAATCCTTCTTCAGTTAATGTAGATTCTGAAGAAGAGATGTATAAATCCGTAGTTAGAATTTTAGGAAAATTTCCTGTTTTAGTAGCTTGGACACTACGTAAAAAACAAGGTTTACCTCTTGATTATGGTGATAATGAGTTAGGTTATGTTGAAAACATTTTGAAAATGATGTTTAGACAACCTAATGCGTGCTATGTGCAAAGCAAAGTTTTAGTTGATGCTTTAGATAAGTTATTGATTCTTCATGCAGACCACGAGCAAAATTGCTCTACTTCAACAGTAAGAATTGTAGGGTCATCACATGCTGGTTTATTTGCATCTCTTTCTGCTGGTATTTCTGCGCTTTGGGGGCCACTTCATGGTGGTGCAAACCAAGCTGTATTAGAAATGCTTGAAGCCATTAAAGCTGATGATGGTGATACCAAAAAATATATGGCAAAAGCCAAGGATAAAGAAGACCCTTTTCGTTTAATGGGCTTCGGACATCGTGTTTATAAAAATTTCGACCCACGTGCAAAAATTATTAAAAAAGCGGCTGATGAAGTATTAGGAAACCTGGGTATTGAAGATCCTATTTTAGATATTGCAAAAGGACTTGAAAAGGAAGCTTTAGAAGATAAGTACTTTGTAGACAGAAAATTATATCCAAATGTAGATTTCTACTCAGGTATTATTTACAGAGGGATGGGCATACCAACAGATATGTTTACAGTAATGTTTGCACTAGGGCGTTTACCAGGATGGATTGCACAATGGCGTGAAATGCGTTTACGTAAAGAACCAATTGGAAGACCAAGACAAGTTTATATTGGTGAAACCGAAAGAAAATTTGTACCTATTAACAAAAGATAAATTTTATTTTTATAGTATTATCAAACCTCACTTGTTTTAAGTGAGGTTTTTTATTTTATTGGCTATTATTTTTAAGAATAATTCAATAAGTCTTTATTTATTACTAATTTTGATTTTCAATATTTAAATACATTTTCAGTTTATTTTATGCTAAAATTAAATGTAAAAAATGAAACATCTCGTTTACGAGCTGTGATTTTAGGAACTGCAGAAAGCAATGGTCCAATACCAAAAGTAGAAGACTGCTATGATCCTAAAAGTATAGAACATGTGCTGGCAGGAACATATCCTAAAGAATCCGATATGATAACTGAAATGGAGGCAGTCGCTGCTGTTTTTAAAAAATATGATGTAACCGTTTATAGACCAAACGTAATTAAGAATTGTAATCAGATTTTTTCAAGAGATATTGCTTTTGTTATTGATGACAAAGTGATGAGAGCTAATATATTACCAGATAGAGAGCCAGAAATTGAGGCTATTAGATATGTTTGGAATCAAATAGATAGGAAAAATAGAATTATTCTGCCTGAAGAATGTCATGTTGAAGGTGGTGATGTAATGCCATGGAATGATTATATTTTTATTGGCACATACTCGGGAGAGGATTATTCAGATTTGATTACGGCACGCACTAATATGGATGCTGTTATTGCCATTCAAGAATTGTTTCCAAATAAAACAGTAAAATCTTTCGAGCTAAAAAAATCAGATACAAACGCCAAAGAAAACGCACTGCATTTAGATTGTTGTTTTCAACCCATAGGAAAGGATAAGGCCATTATTCATAAAAATGGATTTTTAATAGAAAAGGAATACGAATGGTTAATTAATTTCTTCGGAAAAAATAACGTGTTCGAAATTACAAAAGATGAAATGTATGAAATGAATAGCAATATTTTTTCAATTTCTGAAGATGTCGTTATTTCTGAAAAAAGCTTTACGCGCTTAAATAATTGGTTACGAGAAAAAGGCTTTACTGTTGAAGAAGTTCCCTATTCAGAAATATCAAAACAAGGCGGGTTATTACGCTGTACTACGATGCCCTTAATTCGTGATTGATTCTTGACTGAATAATTTTGACTGAATAATCTCGGTAGTTTCAAAATCATCAATATGGATACTAAACAAGTAAGACGATGGTATTCTTTAATATTCATTTTCAATATAACCACCAACAATATAAATTTTATTTTTATAATAATGAATTCTAGCGGATTTTAAATTCAAGTTTATATTATATTCATTGAGTGTTTTATTTAGAATGTTATAGGTTGAAATTTTATCATAATCATAAATATAAATAAGGTTATTGTGATATGCTAAACCAGGAAAATCGATGCTATTAAATAATTCACCTTCACTCTCCCAAGTTCCAGTTGTAATATTGTAAGTTTCAATAGTTTTTAATGATTCCCCATTACTGCCACCTATAACATATATAATATCATCAATTAAAACGCCCTTTACTTCTTTTGCCGATGGCATATTATATAATTCATACCAATAACCTGATTCTGAGTTGTAAATATGAGATTTATTTGAATAAACTTTTTCTCCCATTTTGTTCTGTTTAATAGAACCACCCATTATAATAAGGTTATTTTTATAAGTAAAAGAAGCAAAATTAATTGCTTGATGTGGATTTGTATAATCTATAATTATACTATCTTTTTTTAAATTATATACTTCAATAGTTTCGTCTAAATATTCTTTTTTTTTGTTCAATGACAATCTTTTTCCACCAAGAATATAGATAGTATTATTAATGTGATTTATATTATGATATGCCCTTTTTCTAAATTTAAATTCTGATTTTTCCCATGTATTATTGGTAATATTATAAGTTTGTAACTTATCCATATAATTTTCATAAGTGGGATTAATTCTCATTCTTCTTAATAAATCATCAAATGTAGCATTTGGGATGGTTTGTATTTCTAAAAGCGCTTTTTTACCAGTATCTTCTAAAAAAGATCCATCACCACCAATTAGATATATTTTATCATCAACTAATAAAGAACCAAAAGAATGAACTCCATTTTTTAAAGGGGCTAACTTTTTAAAGGGAATTTCTTTTTTTAACTTTCGATTAGAAAGGAGTCTAACTTCTTCCAGCTGTTCCGTTTTTTTTGAAAGATTTATAATGAAGTTGTTTTTTTTTAATTTGGTAAATGTTATGCTTTTTCCATAATAACCTATAATAGAAAAGCTAATACTGTACAGCGTTTTATAATCTGAATCAGTTTTTAAACTGAAGTATCCTTTTTTATTTGTTGTTGTTCCTATTGCAAGGTTTTTAAAGTAAACAGAAACATTTTCTATAGGATCTTTAGTTTCTGCATCAATTACTTTACCCTCTATATTTTGTCCAAAAAAAGTATAGGTTGATAAAAATAAAATCAAAAAATATTTCATTTTTGTTAAAATTAAAAGCAGATTTAATTATTTTATTTAAAGTTAAGATAATTCAATTTAAAAAAAAGTAGTTTTGTTATTATAAAAAAGTTAAATGCAACAAACAACAAATACTATTTTAATGATTCGTCCTATAAATTTCAGGATGAACGAGCAAACAGCGGTAAACAACTATTTTCAAGAAGATATAGATATTAAAAATAAAGAAATCAATGGTCTTGCACAAAAAGAGTTCGATAAGTTTGTAGAAAAATTAAGATCTATTGGAATAGATGTTATTGTAGTAAATGATTCTGATGAACATGATACACCAGATTCTATTTTCCCTAATAATTGGGTGTCATTTCATGAAAATGGCAATGTTGCAATTTATCCTATGTTTGCAGAAAACAGACGTTTTGAACGACGAGAAGATGTCTTTTTAAAGTTAGAAGAAAGAGGTTTTGAAATAAAAAACATAATAGATTATACATGTGCAGAAGAAGAAGAGTTTTTTCTTGAGGGTACTGGAAGCATCATTTTAGATAGAATAAATGGGAAAGCTTATTGTGCTTTATCACCTCGCGCAGATGAAGATTTATTTATAGAGTTTTGTGAAGATTTTGAATATACGCCAGTTATTTTTAATGCAAATCAAACTGTTGAAGGAAAACGAAAAGCGATTTACCATACCAATGTTATGATGTGTATTGCTGAGACTTTTGCGGTTGTATGTTTAAGTAGTATTGATGATAAGAAAGAACGCAAAAATGTAGTCGAACATTTAAAGCAAGATGGAAAGGAAATTATTGATATCACCGAAGCACAATTAAATAATTTTGCTGGCAATATGTTGCAGGTAAAAGGCACTGATGAAAAGCTATATTTGATTATGAGTGAAGCAGCTTATAAGTCGTTAACTGAAAATCAAATTAAAAGAATTAAAACCCATAACGATATACTTTTTAGTTCATTAACCACCATTGAAACTTGCGGTGGTGGTAGTGCACGTTGTATGATGGCAGAAGTGTTTTTGCCTAAAGTTTAGTTTACTATTATTAGCTGTTATTAGGTTTAGATTTTGGTAATTGTACGTAAAAAGTACTGCCAATATTTTCAGTGCTTTCTACCCAAATTTTACCATGATTAAGCTCAACAAGTTCTTTACAAATCGAGAGCCCTAAACCAGTACCTTTTTCATTGTTAGTACCAACCGTTGTGAACGAATTGTTTTTGAATAATTTATCAATATTTTCTTTTGAAATACCAGCGCCAGTATCTGCTATACTTACAATGCAACTTCCATTACTTATATGGTTAGATATGGTAATAGTATCTCCATTTTTACAAAATTTTAGAGCATTTGCTAATAGATTTTGAACTACAATTTCAAACATACTTTTATCAGCATAAGCAAAATCGCGCAAAGAGTGGTCTATTAAATTAATTCCCTTACTTTCCATACGCTGCTCAATAAGTCTTACTTTATTTTCAAAAACTTCTTGAATATCAAATAAGCTTGGTTTTGGTTCTAATGATTCCATTTGAGATTTAGACCAGTTTAACAAATTGAATAAAAGTAAGGATGCATTATTTGCATTTTCACTTAATTCAGGAATTAAACCATCAAATTCTTCTCTTGATAGAGAGCCGTCTTTAAGTAAATCAATAAAGCCATTAATTGAAGAAAGTGAATCTTTTAAATCATGAGAAACAATTGAAAACAGTTTGTCTTTTACATTATTAACACTTTCTAAGTGTTTAGTTTGCTCTGAAAAAGCTTCGTTTTGTAATCCGATTTTAATATTTTTTTCTTCTAATTCTTGGGTGTATTTTATAGTACTATTACGTTTTAAATAAATAAGTACTAAAAAAGTAGAAACAATTACTAGAGCTGCCAACAACGCATAAAAAATCAATTTGAATTTATTAGATTCTTCTTGATTTTCTTTATCAATTTTATTAGCCGTAGCTAAATTTGTTTTTGGTAATTCTTCTTTATCAAAGTTTGGATCTAATTCTAGCTCTGGAGGTGCTTTAGTTATATAATCGATATTGATAGCACTTTTATTAAGCACTTTTTGTAAATCATAATATTTACGTTGCCAAATAAAGGCTCGGTCAAAATTTCGCTTTGTAGAATCTATCGCTTTCATTAATTCATAATGCCTAAGTAATTCGATTTTATTATCGATTTCTTTTGCAATAGATCCGGCTTCAAGTATTTGTTTTTCAGCTAGAACTATTCGGTTTTCTTGTAAATTTAAATCACCAAGATTATTTAAAACTGTTAGTAAATTTTCTTGATTTTTAGATCGAATGTTTAAGTTATAAGCCTGAACTAAATAAGTTTGAGCTTTGTCAAAATCGTTAAATTTTAAGTATTCACCACCCAATTTTGGTAATATATTTGCACGGATAGAATCTGAATTTCCACTAACGCCTCCTAGAATTTTTTCATAGTACTCTATGGCTTTTCTGTGTTCTTTTTTATTCGAATAAAGTTCAGCCAATCGTGTGTAAGATTCATTTATACCTTGTTGATCATTCATCTGCTCTTGAATATTCAAGGCTTTTAAATAAAATTCAGTTGCTTTATCAAAGGCATTAATATTATAGTAAGCATTTGCAAGATTGCTGTAAGCTAAACGTAATTCGTTTTTAAGATTTTTGCTTTCTAGTATTTTAATAGCAGCAAGCGAATATTGTAATCCTTTAGTATAATTACCCCGTTTAATTTCAATTAAACCAATGCTATTATTAACTTTTGCTATTCCAAGCGTGTCTTTTAGTGCTTTATACATTTCCTTAGACTTTGTATAACCACTAACGGCATTTATATAATCATCTTTTTGTGCATAAACTAATGCTTTATAATAAGTGGTTTCAACAATACCTTTTGTGTAGTTTAAGCTGGTTGAAAGTTTTTCGCTTTCTATGATATATTTTAATGCTCTGTTGTAATCTTCTGTGTCGTAAAGTGCTTTTATCAATCTTAGAGAAGTATCTACTTTTGTTGAATCTTGGTTTTGATACGCTAATTCTATGGTAAGACTATCTATTTCCTTGGTTTGAGAATAACCAGAGAACATTAATAACCAAAAAAGAATTAAAGTAATTATTTTCCTCATACAACACTTATATTACAACTATAATAAAGCAATAATTAAAGGTGTCTTATTTTGAGGGAAAGTAAGATCGCTTTATTAAGCAATAATGTATTTGTTAATTTAATTTTTTTCCAATTAATTGGAAATGATAATAGCTTTACCTAACAAAAATTGGAAAAAGCCTTATTAAAATCTAATTTCTAGGTTTTAATACCAAAAAATTAGATGAAATGACGTGTAAAAAACAGTGTAATAATCGACGAATAGATTAACGGCAAAAATCATAGAAAAACTGCACTTTTATCGATGAAATGCATCTTTATTTCATACCATTCTTTGTGTTTTGTTTTATAACCAATATAACGGTTTACTATCTTTTTTTAGTCTAATAAACGGTTGTTATATTTTATAAAATGGTTACTTTTTTAAAAATTAAAATTTACCATACTACTCTAATAAAAATTTTATCTTTGTTCACTTAAAGCGTTATAATTAATGAGCATTCAAGAGACTTTAACAACCCATGTAAAGGAAGCAGTTTTTACATTTTTTAGTGTAAAATTAGAATCTGTAGAATTTCAAGCCACCCGAAAAGAATTTACTGGAGATATAACCGTAGTTATTTTTCCAATGTTAAGGTTTGTAAAAGGAAATCCTGTTCAAATAGGTGAAACAATTGGGAATTATTTAGTTGAAAACGTAAACGATGTAAAGTCATTTAATGTAGTAAAAGGCTTTTTGAATGTAGAGATTAGCGATTCTTATTACATCAATTTTTTTAATAATAATAAAGATACTGAAAACTATGGTTTTGTATTTCCTAAAGCAGGTGAAAAGGCTATTATGGTTGAATATTCTTCACCTAACACGAACAAGCCTTTGCATTTAGGTCATGTAAGGAATAATTTGTTAGGGTATAGTGTCGCAGAAATTTTAAAAGCGTCAGGAAAAAAAGTGTATAAAACTCAAATTATAAACGATAGAGGTATTCATATTTGTAAAAGTATGTTGGCTTGGAAGAAATTTGGAAATGATGAAACTCCTAAAAGTACTGGGTTAAAAGGAGACAAATTAGTTGGAAATTATTATGTAAAGTTTGACCAAGAGTATAAAAAGGAAATTCAAAGTTTAGTTGATGGCGGATTTTCTGTTGAAGGTGCTAAAACGATGGCGCCAATTTTATTAGATGCACAAGCCATGTTACGAAAATGGGAAGCTGGTGACAAAAACGTAGTAGCACTTTGGGAAAAAATGAATGGTTGGGTTTATGAAGGATTTAGCGAAACCTACAAAAATTTAGGAGTAGATTTTGATACGCTATATTACGAAAGTAACACCTATTTATTAGGCAAAGAATTTGTAGCTGAAGGTTTAAAATCTGGTGTTTTTATTAAAGAAGAAGATGGTTCGGTTTGGTGTGACTTAACTGAAGATGGACTTGATAAAAAAATAGTACAACGATCGGACGGAACTGCGGTTTACATGACTCAAGATATTGGCACAGCCATACAACGTATTAAAGATTTTCCAGATGTTGGTGGTATGGTTTACACGGTTGGAAATGAGCAAGATTACCATTTTCAAGTATTGTTTCTAATTCTTAAAAAATTGGGGTTTGATTGGGCAAAAAATCTATATCATTTAAGTTATGGAATGGTAGATTTACCAAGTGGAAAAATGAAAAGTAGAGAAGGTACTGTTGTTGATGCCGATGACTTAATTAATGAGATGGCAACTACGGCTGGTGAGATTTCAGAAGAATTGGGCAAACTAGATGGTTATTCTGAAAACGAAAAACAAGAACTATATAGAGTGATTGGTTTAGGCGCTTTAAAATATCATATTTTAAAAGTAGACCCTAAAAAACGTATTTTATTTGACCCGAAAGAATCTATAGATTTTCAAGGGAATACAGGTCCTTTTATTCAATATACTTATGCCAGAATTCAAGCTATTCTTCGAAAAGCAGATTCTAATTTGAATGTAAAATTGAATACAACCGAAATAGCGCTTCACCCAAAAGAAAAGGAGCTTTTAAAGCAATTACAGATGTTTCCAGAAGTTGTTCAGAATGCAGCAACACAGCATAGTCCCGCTTTAGTAGCAAATTATACTTATGATTTGGTTAAAGAGTTTAATTCTTTTTATCAAAATGTATCTATTTTAGGAGCTGATAATGAAAATGAAAAAGTATTTAGAATACAATTGTCAAAAGTGGTGGCGCAAACCATTAAAAATGGATTTAGAATATTGGGCATTCAGGTGCCTAATCGTATGTAGAATTTCCTTTTAATCTAACTTCAAATCAATTATAATAAAAAAACTGCTTTTTAAAGCAGCTTTTTTATTTGATATTATTTTGATTATTACTCTATTATACCTGCACAACTCACTCTAGCGCCTGCAGCACCAGATGGTTGAGATGTAAAATCGTCTGTTCCAGCATGTACAATAATACCTTTGCCTAAAATATTTTTGGTATCATCGTCACATCCAATACACCATTCATCTGTTGCAAATGAAATTGTGCCATTTCCATCTTCATCTGCTGTGAAATTTCCAATATCGCCTTTATGATAACCAGCGTCGTCTCCCCATTTACCATGTTGTTGTGCTGTTGGATTCCAATGTCCACCAGCTGATGATCCATCATCAGAAGAACAATCCGAAGACGCATGAATATGTATAGCATGTTCACCAGCTTCTAAGCCGCTTATGGTTGTCAACATGCTTACCATGCCGTTATCTTCTGTAAAAACCACATGTCCACTTACATTACTATCGCTTTTAGCAGCCAAAGCCATAGTCACTTTTTTAGGTGTCACAACTTCGGTTTCAATAACTTCAACTTCTTCAATTACAGTTTCTTTTTTTTCATTTTTACAAGCCACAAAACTTAAGGCTAATACAATTATTAGGAAGCTTATTTTTTTCATAATTATTAAATTTTTATTTATCCGAAAGTTAAGCGTTTCATAAACCAATTGCAAATATTCTACATGACATATATCATATTTTAAGATTAAGGATTCTTATATTTTTGATTTATAAATGTTTAGGTATGTTAAACACATTAGTAAATAAATACAACGTGGCAGGTCCACGTTATACAAGCTATCCTACGGTTCCGTACTGGAATCAAGATACGTTTTCTCTAAAAAACTGGAAGACCTCTTTAGTAAAATCATTTAAAGAAAGTAATTCAAAGGAAGGGATAAGTCTTTACATTCATTTACCTTATTGTGAAAGTTTGTGCACATTTTGCGGTTGTAATAAACGTATTACTAAGCAACATCAGGTTGAATCACCTTATATAAATGCAGTTTTGAAAGAATGGCAATTATATTTAGAATTGTTTGATGAAAAACCTATAATTAAAGAATTACATCTCGGTGGTGGCACCCCAACTTTTTTTAGTCCCGAAAATTTAAAGTATTTAATTAATGGTATTTTAAGACATTGCGAACTTGCTGAAAATTATGAATTTAGTTTTGAAGGACACCCTAATAATACAACTCGCGAACATTTGCAAGCACTATACGATGTTGGTTTTAGACGCGTAAGTTACGGCGTGCAGGATTATAATGAAACAGTACAAAAGGCTATACATAGAATTCAACCTTTTAAAAATGTAAAACGAGCTACCAAAATTGCTAGAGAAATAGGTTATACATCAATTGGGCATGATATTATTTTTGGGTTGCCGTTTCAAACGATAGACCATGTAAAAGAAACGATTTTAAAAACTAAGGAATTGCTTCCAGACCGTCTGGCATTTTATAGTTATGCACATGTGCCTTGGATAAAGGGAAATGGGCAACGCGGTTTCAAAGATTCTGATTTACCATCTGCTGAATTAAAAAGAAAGCAATACGAATTAGGTAAAGCATTACTCAAAGAAGTTGGATATCATGAAATTGGTATGGATCATTTTGCATTAACCACCGATTCGCTTTATGAATCGCTTATTACCAATAAATTACATAGAAATTTTATGGGTTATACAGCATCAAAAACTCAAGCTATGATTGGTTTAGGCGTATCTTCAATTAGTGATAGTTGGTATGGATTTTCTCAAAATGTAAAAGGTGTAGAGAGTTATTTTAACCTACTAGAAGATAATATTTTACCCGTATATAGAGGGCATATATTGAATAAAGAAGATTTGGTTATTAGAAAACATATTCTTAACTTAATGTGTCAGTTTAAAACAACATGGACAAACGAAAACTTATATTTTAAAGAACTTCCAGATACTTTGATGCGATTAAAGGAAATGGAGATTGATGGATTACTCCATATAAACTCGAATAGTATTGAGGTAACTACAAAAGGGCAACCATTTATAAGAAATATTTGTATGGCTTTTGATATGCTACTACTTAGAAAACAACCAGATAATCAGCTGTTTTCAATGACTGTTTAACTTAAAAATGAAATTATGAAAAAAATTATTGTACCCATAGATTTTTCTGAACATTCAGAATACGCATTAAAAACTGCAGCTAAATTAGCAACGAAGAATAATGCCGAATTAATTGTGTTACATATGTTGGAAATGTCTGATATTATGTTATCGGCTTCCGATGGACTTCAAAATCAAAAAGCTGTATTTTTTATGAAATTGGCGGAACAGAAATTTGAAAAATTCCTTGATCAGGATTTCTTAAAGGATGTAAATGTAACACCTATTATTAAACATTTTAAAGTGTTTAGTGAAGTTAATGATGTTGCTAAAAAGCATAATGCAGATTTAGTAGTCATGGGTTCTCATGGCACAAGTGGAGTAATGGAATTTTTTGTTGGTTCTAACACTGAACGTGTCGTTAGAAATTCTGAAATTCCTGTTTTAGTTGTTAAAAATAATGTGTCACAAATAAATTTTGATGTTGTAACTTTTGCTTGTGATTTTTCTAAAGAATCTATTCCAAGTTATAAAAAAGCGGTTAAGATGTTTGAAAAAACAGGATCAAAAATGTATTTGGTTTATGTAAACTTACCTAATGACAGGTTTAAAAGCTCATTAGAAATAGAAAAACGCGTTGTTGATTTTTTGATTGAAGCAGATGGAAACATAGATAGAATGGAAGATGTAAATTATGTTTCTGATTATACTATTGAGGATGGAATTTTAAATTTTTCAAATAAAATAGGCGCAGATATTATAGCGATACCAACACATGGTAAAAAAGGGTTAGCCCACTTTTTTGAAGGTAGCGTAGGTGAAGATGTAGCAAATCATGCCACATTACCTGTTATAACTTTTAAGATATAACGTGGTTTACTAATAAGATTGACTAAAAAAAGGAGTGAATAATAGTTTGCTCCTTTTTTATTAATGAGTTCAATTTAAATCAACATCAGAAATAGCGAGCACATTAAATAAACCAGCTTTTGTATTAAAGAAATTATTCTCTAATTCAATAGCCTTTAGTTTGGCATCTATTAATTTAGACTCTCTTGAGTTTACTAAAAATAAAGAGCTTTCACCTAAAAAAAATTTTCGTTCTTCAGCTTTTAACATGGTGCCATAATCGTCAACAATGACTCTAGTGAATTTGTTTTGAGACACAAAAGATTGCAATTCTTGGTTTATCGCATCAATTTTATTTTTTAGAGTAACTTCTGTTGATTGAATTTCAAATTTTGTATCCTGCATTTTAATTTTTGCCAATCTTAAATCGCCACGTTCTTTTCTTAAAAAAAGCGGAAAGCTAATATTTAATCCGCTTTTGTAAGCCGATGTGCTAAATGAGCGTGCAATATCTGGCGTTTCCGATAAAAAATTATATTGTAAATCTATTTGAGGAAGCAAATTATTCAGTTTTAACCGTCTTTCAATATTTAAACTTTGCAATTTATAGTCTAAAGATTGAAGTTTTGGGTGACTAGTAATATCTAAGGTTTCAATATCTAATTCTGATGTATTCAAAGTCACATCCACAGATTGAAAAGTATCGACATCTGGAATAACATTATCCTTTATTTCTATTGGTGTATTTTCATTTAGCCATAAATAGTTAGAAAGTTCTAAGGATGATTTTACAAATTTAATTCGAGACTTTTCTAAATTTAGTTTTCTGTCGTTTAAAGCAATTCGCGCTTCAACGGTATCAATTGCTGGCATTTCACCTTCTCTATAGCTTCTTTTAATACCTTCAAAACGCATTTTAGCATTCACTAAAAAATCTTCATAAACACGTTTTTCATTGTACGTTTTTAGCCAATTAAAATACGTTAAAGTAGCTTCGTATAGAATATTATTAACAAGTAATTGTCTATCCATTTTGGCTTGCTTCACAAACATTTTAGACTGTTTTAACATCGCCATACGTTTGTTAATAAGAAAGCCACGGGCAACAGAAACAGAAACACCAGCACTATATAAACCATCTTCGGGTAGACTTCCTTCTGGATTTAAAAAGAAACCGTCATTTTCTTCAAAGTTTCCTTTTAACTCCACACCATACCAAGTAGGTATTTTAAAAGCAGCATTTAGTTTATCATAATATTCGGTGTTTTTAAACTTTTTTCTATCGTAGTCCACTTCTAATTTTGGGTCGAATACGCCACGAGCTTTTAGTAACTTAGCTTCACTTTCATTAATTATTAAATTGGCCTGTTTTACTATAGGATGAAATGTTTTTACGTACCCCAAATATTCAGATAAGCTAATAACTGACGTGCTATCTTGAGCTACCAGAATACTACTTATTAATATGCAGATGCTGACTAGAAAATTTCTCATTTCATATCTTTTTTTGAGTCTATCTGTTTACTGCCTTCAGGTTTGTAATAGTTAGGAGGGAAACTGTTTATTTGTCGCCATAATTCAAACCAAATAGGCACATCTTCTAGTAAAGCAATGGTACGAGCACCTGAGCCTACTCGAATGGCTTTAGGCCATGTATGGTCCGTTTCATCAGGTGCTAATAGGATTCTATATTTTCCGTTATCACTTATAAAGTTTTCGATAGCCACTACTTTAGCACCATAAGTACCATAGGATACATTAGGCCAACCGCTAAACACAATTGCCGGCCAACCATCAAATTGAACACGAACCTTTTCATCTAAGTGTAAAAGTGGTAAATCTATTGGCCTTACAAAGGTTTCAACGGCTAAATCGTATTGCGCTGGCATGATACCAACTAATTTTTCACCTTCTTTAAAGGTTACGCCAATACCACCTGTTAAGGCTTTATTTATGTAGCCATTTTGAGGTGCGGTTACATGAAGTAAGCTATTTCGCATTTTGTAATTCGTGGATTGGTTTTCCAGTTTTGTTACTTGTGCTTTGGCATCAAAACCACTAGATTGTGCGGTGTACATATCGCTTTGTGCTTTCGATATTTTATCGGCATATTGTGCAGTAATACTTGAAAGTTCAATTTGCGCATTTATCACTTCGTTTTGGCTTGCCAAATATTTATTTTCTTGAGAAATAAGTTTAGCTTGTGTTTCTTGAAGTTTTAAGCGTTTTTCTTCTACATCTTTTACCGCTTTTAAACCCTCATCTTGCAAGGTTTGAATTCGGTTAAATTGAGTTTCAGCAATTTTAATATTCGTTTTGGCAGCTTCCAAATCGATACTATCACTTTTTACCTTTAAGCGCGATTGTAAAAGCTTATTTTTTGTTTGCTGCATTTTTAATTTTTGCTCGTTCATCAAAGCTGAAACTTGCCTGTTTAAAGCATCTACTTTTCCGCCGTAAGCCACTACAGATGATGATTTCGCTTCAATTTGTTCGTTAGTTCTCTCTACTAATTTAGCATCAAAATAGTCACTTTTTACTTCAGAAATTCTTAAAATAGTATCGCCTTTTTTTACATAATCACCTTCTTGCACAAACCATTCTTCAATACGTCCTGGAATTTGCGATTGTATAGTTTGTGGACGCTGATCTGGTTTTAATGTAGTTACCAAACCTTGTCCAGTTATATTCTGTGTCCAAGGTAAAAACAACACGATAATTAGAATAATAGCTGCAGCCAATAAAAACCTGTTAAAGTACTTGTAATACTTAACATTCATGATGTTTTTTCCAGACTTATACTGCGCTAAGTCTATTTGTTTATTTAGTTGGTTATGAGATATATTGAGCATAACTTAGGCTTTTTTAGATTTGATTTGACCTTTTTCTAAGGTGATAATTTCAGTGCATTTATTTGTCCAAACGGAACTAAAACTTACTACAACCAGCGCCCAAGGTCTGTCTGGGTGCGATAAATAATCAACAATCGCTTTTGTTTCTTCTCTATTAAACCTATCTAAGGCGTCTTCAAGAATAAGTACTTTAGGGTTTTTTAGAATAGCACGAGCTAAAACAATTTTTTTAGATAATGTGTAAGACATTTGCCTGCCATCTGGATAAAGAATGGTATTCAATCCATCAGGTTGTTCTCTTATAAAAGAGTTAAGGCCAACAACATCAAGGATTTCGTGAATTCTTTCATCTGTAATATCTGATTTTGAAAACGTTAAATTTTCTCGAATCGAACCTTCAAATGGATTTTCATCAGATAGTGATAAGCCTAATTGAGATCTATAAAAGTTTAAGTGCAAACTATGAATAGACATGTCGTTTATATAAACATGGCCACCCGTTGATTGGATAACACCGGCAATTAATCGAAGTAAGGTAGATTTTCCTGAGCCACTTTCACCGGTAATTAAAATTCTACTTTTAGAGTTTATTTTTAACGAGATATTTTTTAAAATATGTTTTTCTCTATTACTAACTTCATAAGAAACATTTTCTAACTCTATATTTATGCCTTTGCTGAATTGTGGAGTTTCCCCAGTTTGACTTTCTAAATCTTTATCAACAATTTGACCTATTTTTTCTAAAGAAGTTAGTGTATCATAAAATGATTCTAAACCCAAAATTAATTTTTCAACAGAAGCGATCACTAAAAGGATAATGATTTCTGCAGCTACAAACTGCCCAATATTCATTTCTTGATTTAAAACTAAAGCACCACCAATTAATAATAAACTGGCGGTAACTACCACCTTAAAGCTTATCATTTGTATAAACTGAAGCATTAAAATTTTAAAGTGACTTTCTCTAGCTTTTAAATAGTCACTAACTAAATCATCATTTTTGTTTATTCCTAAACTTGTGCTTCCAGATAATTTAAAACTGATTACAGATCGTGCAATTTCCTGAATCCAATGGGCAACTTTATACTTGTTCTTAGATTCATATAAACTACTTTCTAATCCTTTTTTTGCGGTGAATTTAAATACTACAAAAACCAGAACCATTAATAACAATCCGAAAATGATAAAGAAAGGATGGTATAATGATAACAGAATTAAAGCGAACAAAATTTGTAAAACGGCTGTTGGCACATCGATTAAAATTTTTGATAAACTTTTTTGAATGGTTAATGTATCAAAAAAACGATTTGCTAATTCTGGTGGATAATAATCACGTAATTCAGACATTTTTATCTTCGGAAAACGATAGGCTAATTCAAAAGACGATCTAGTGAAAATACGTTGCTGAATGGTTTCTATAATACGTAGTTGCATTAATTGTAGTGCACCAGAAAAGGCAACACCTAATGTTACTATAACGACCAAAACGATCCAAGAAGTAGATATTTGTGCACCTTGAATTAGGTTTATAATTGCCTGAATACCAAGCGGTAATGATAAAGCTACAATGCCTGCAAAAATAGCATAATAGAAAATTTGTAAGATGTCTCTTTTTTCCAATTGTAACAAGCCAACTAAACGTTGCCAAGGCGTCATTTGTTTATTTTCCATAGTTAGGATTTCAATGTGTTAAGTACAAGGTTTTTCATAAAATCGGTAGGGGAAAGGCCATCACTACAATCGGTTATAGATAAAAAATGGTCTTTTAAAAAATGTTGATGTAAACCACCTTCTAGAATAGTAGAAGCAAGACTTGAAGGAAATTTATAGTCTGGTTTAATCATTTTTATCATATCTCTAAGGCGGTGTACAATGCTTTTATATACCACAAAGTATCCCTCTTTATTTTCTTTATCGACCTCTTTAGTTAAAAAAGATTTCGAATTTTCATTGACCATTATCCGATTTAAAATAACCTCATTAATATGAGAGAAATTAGAATCTTCTTTTATTGTTCTAGTAACAATTTCAATAGCTTTTACAAGCTTATCTGATGGATTTAAACTATGAGTTTCAAAGACTAATTGATACTCAATCCAAGCCCAATACCACGATGATAAATAGAGTAATAATTTATGTTTACTTTCGAAATATCTATAAATTGAACTCTCGTTTGAGCCAATTAGTGTTCCAAGTTTTTTAAAGGTAAAAGCATCAAAGCCAATGTCATTAATTAAAACAATGCTATGTTCTATAATTCGCTTTCCTAATGCAGAAGATTCTGGGTCTTTCACATAGATTTTTTCAGGAACAGCAATTTTTAAATTTGAAAGTAAATTATTCATAATTAATTTATTTGAATGCAAATATAATAGTATTACTATTAAAAAAGAAAATAAAACTACTAAATTTTATAAAAATTTAACATTTTGAATAAAAAGTGAAATAGGTTTTTAGAGCTTAAGTAAATTGAATAAAGACTTAATGACAGTTTATAGAGTTTGAAACTAAATCATAAATTGGAGCTGGAGAGAGGTAAGGAATACCCAAACCAAGCCCTCGAATAATGAAAAGTACACCTATAATTACGACAAAAACGGGAATAGCTTTCTGAATTTTTTGTCTTGCAGAACCTTTTAAAAATTGACTAAAGTAAATAGCGGTAGTCATTAAAGGGATGGTTCCTAAACCAAAAACAGCCATATATAAGCTTCCGCTTAATGCATTGCTACTTGCAATAGCTGCAAAAACAGCCATATACACTAATCCACAGGGTAAAAAGCCATTTAAAAAACCTATGGTTAAAAAAGTATCCATAGTTTTTTTCTTTAAAGCTTTTCCAAGTGAAGATTTTACTTTAAAGAGGAGTTTATAAATTGGCCTTGAAAAATTATATTTATTAAACGTTCTCTGTGGAATTATCACAACTAAAATCATTAAAACGCCAATAAATATTGATAGCTGTTGTTGAAATCCAAAAATGTAAAGACTCTTCCCAACTAGCCCAAAAACAAGACCAATAATACTATAAGCTAATAGTCTACCTATATGATAAAGTGTAATTTGAGTTGCTTTTTTGTAAGCATTCGTCCGGTCTACGGGAAGCATAAATGCAATGGGACCGCACATACCAACACAGTGGAAACTACCCAATAAACCTAGTATGAATGCAGAAATTAGCATGTTAAGAATCTGTTTAAAATTTCGTTAATTATTTTTTTGTGCCTCTTTTTGTCCATTATTTTGTTAAAATTTTGAACCGTAACTAGACTATGATTAAAAATTTTGCCTCATACTGAACCAAAATAGTCTATAAAAAATCTAATCACAAAATCTTAAACAGATTCTAATAATTTATATATTCTTTAAATAAATAATATTTTCCTTTATATTGCCAATCAATTTTAATGTTCCAACGACCATCTACCAAACGATTGTCAGGTATGAGCAAATTTGAATTAGACAGTGAAATCGAAGTTTCAAAGTCTAGTTGTTTGTTAGATGGTCTATATAGGAACATATTTCCTGTGATTTCTTTATAATTAAAATTTTCTGGGAACTTAATTAGTAAACCCTTGTCAATTCTTTCATAGCTAATATTAGTTTCTAAAGTCTCAGCAGTTTTAAGCTTATCAATATCTTTTTGATACTTCAATTCATCGCCATAATAATCCTCACTCACCAAGTGTGTGTCGTATTTATCATCCATATTCATGGTAATAATAAAGTACAGGATAAACGAAATAAACCCTATAAAAGCTAATACAATTCCAGTTCCCCAATTAAATTTCATATCTGTCATTCCTGCGAAGGCAGGAATCTATTTTTAATTAATATTATTTTTTCAATTTATACCTACAAGGTTCTTAATCCCGATAACTATCGGGACTCGCAGGATATTGCCAACGGCGTACTAAAATACTGCTGACTTTTATTTTATGGCATTACCCTTCCCGATAGCTATCGGGAGGGTCGGGCTTTCCGCTATATCTTTTTTGAAGAAAAATCAAAAAAGGATGCCGCTTCAATCCCTAATGCACGCATCCGCCAAAGTCACTTCTAACTTCAATCTTCGTGCTTCCAACTTACTTATAACTCCGCGGTCCTAAAAAATTAACCACAGTCGTTTCAATCAATTTATCCTCTTTATAAACACCAATTTTTACTTTATTCCGATCTCCCGATAATGCTGAATTATTAATTTCAATAAACAATGTGCCTTTAGCAATACCTTCGCTTGGTACTAGAAACTCATTACTAGTTGATACTAGTTTTAATTCCCCTTTATGAGATATTAATTTAAAACTTACGTCCTCAATATCCTTACTCGTTTTGTTAACCAATTTATAAGTAAACACATTACTAATTATGTTGTTGTCTTTGTGCTCATACATTTGCCCAGGCAATCTTAATATATTTGCTTCAACATCATTTCTTAAAAATAACATACCTATTAGTAAGCCAATCATAATCCCTAAAACAGCAATGTAGCCTTTAATTCTAGGTGTAAATTTAAAAGGTGTTTTCTTTTCAATATTCTCTTCGCTAGTGTAACGTATTAAGCCTTTTGGCAGGTTGATGCTTTCCATAATATGGTCGCATTCATCAATACAAGCGGTACAGTTTACACATTCTAATTGCGTGCCATTTCTAATATCAATACCTGTTGGACAAACATGCACGCATTGTAAACAATCAATACAATCACCATGTCCTAAAGCCTCTCTGTCTTCATTTTTTCTAAAACTTTTTCTGCCATTTTCAGCTTCACCACGTTTATGGTCGTAAGCCACAACAATAGATTTGGTGTCTAATAGAACACCTTGTAATCTTCCGTAAGGACAAGCAATAATGCAAACCTGTTCTCTAAACCATGCAAACACAAAGTAAAATACCCCTGTGAAAATTATTAGAGAAATTAAGGTGCTTATATTATTTAAAGGGCCTTCAGTAATATGTTCAATTAGCTTATCACTTCCTATTAAATACGCTAAAAATACATTAGCAATCACAAATGAAATAAAGATAAAAATGATTGTTTTAAGTCCTTTTTTCTTTATTTTTTCAGCATCCCATTTTTGTCTATCTAATTTACGTTGTTTATTTCTATCGCCTTCAATCCAGTATTCAATTCTACGGAAAACCATTTCCATAAAAATAGTTTGCGGACAAATCCAGCCACAAAAAATTCTCCCAAATGCCACGGTAAATAGTGTAATAAAAACCACACCAATCAGCATGGAAATAACAAATAAATAAAAGTCTTGAGGCCAAAAAGGAAATCCGAAAATATTAAATCGGCGTTCCAATACATTGAACATCAAAAACTGATTCCCGTTAATTTTTATAAAAGGAGATAGTAATAAAAAAGCTAGTAAAAAGTAGCTTACATATTTTCTATACTTATAAAATGTACCACTAGGTTTTTTTGGAAATACCCAAGCACGCTTACCATCTTCGGTAATGGTACCAATAGAGTCTCTGAAATTTTCGTTGTCTGGGGTTTCCACTTTCTGTTTTCTTTTCCAGACCTGTCTAGGTTTTTAAAACCTGACAGGTCTTTATTTGGTGTTTAACTTAGTTTGATATACTTTCTGTCTAATCGGTTATAGTTTCGGCAGGTCGTTCTGCATTTTCATCTACCCAAATATCGCCTTCGGCAAGTTTAGGGTTTGCTGGTGTAGTACCTTCAAAGGTTAAAACATAACTCGCCACTTGAGCCATTTCTAATGGTTTTAGTTGTGATTTCCAAGGAATCATTCCTTTTCCAGAACGTCCACCTTCAGATATGGTTTTAAATACGTTTTTAATACCACCACCAAGTATCCAGTGATTGTCAGTTAAGTTTGGTCCAATTCCACCACCACCATCGGCCATATGGCAAGCCACGCAGTTGGTTTGAAATATAGTTTTACCGGCGCTCAAATCTGAAGCTTCTGTAAGTTTTGTAACCGTATTGATATCTACTAAATTTTTAGCCGTTTTTTTGTATTGTTCAATAGAAATTCTAGCCTCGGCTAATTCGGTTTCTAATTCATCAATTTGATTGTCTCCATTAAAAACGTGATATTTCACTAAATAGACAGCAGCAAAAATGATAGAAGCATAAAAACCATATAACCACCATGGTGGTAAGTTATTATCTAACTCTTTAATGCCATCATAATTATGGTCTAAAATAATTTCGCCTTCTTCTTCAATTGGTTTTTGACCAAGAAGCTTATTATACGTTTCTTTCAACCAAGTAAACTTAATAGAAGATTCTTTTTTGGCTAAGAATTTGGCTTTGGCTTCATCATTTAATTTATGAAGCATCACATTTTCTAAAGCACTTACTATAGCTTCAATAGCTATGAGAATTAATAGTACTAACAGCAAAAAGAGCATGACTGCGGGGTATTCTATAAATGCTGGCTTGCTGCCAGAATCAATAAAGAATTCTACGGCTCCGAAAATGATAAAGAATACGATTGGAACACGAATCCAAGATGGAATTAAATTTTTCATTTGATGGTTGTTTTATTGTTTTTTAATTGACAAATGTAACCTCCGATTTTATTCAGATGTAAATTCAAACTTTGAACAGTCGGTTTCATAATATATCGTCGTTTTGGTTGTCTAAAGGAATGTTACTAACAGTTTTTATATAATCTTTTTTAGCAGTAATAACCCACCAAAATAGTAGTACAAAAAAAGTAAAGAAGATAAGCAGAGAAATCATTGGATAAATTTCAATCCCTGTAATGCTCTCCATGTGGTTTTTTACAAATTTCAACATAGTTTTGAATTCTTTTAAGAGTTATTGTTGTTGCTCTGGTTTTACCTTTATGTCAGTTCCTAATCGCTGTAAATAAGCAATAAGTGCTGTGATTTCTCGGTTTCTCATTTCAGTAAAATCTTCATTGTTTTCAGCAGTATATTTCTTGTCTGCTTCATAAGATTTTGCGAAATCAGGATCCGTATATAGATTTTTTTCTATTTGTGTACCTTGTTCTAGCATGCTTTGCTGTGCATTGGCAATATCTTCATCTGTATAAGGAACACCTAAAGTAACCATGGCTTCCATTTTAGCTTCAGTTTTCGATTTATCTAAAGTGTTGTTAATAAGCCAACCATATCTAGGCATTATAGATTTATCATTCATAGCTTGCGGATCGTACATGTGGTTAAAATGCCAGTTATCAGAATACTTTGCTCCAATTCTATGTAAATCTGGACCAGTACGTTTACTTCCCCATAAGAATGGATGATCGTAAACATATTCACCAGCTTTTGAGTATTCGCCGTAGCGTTCTACTTCATCTCTAAATGGACGTATCATTTGTGAATGACAACCCACACAACCCTCACGGATATAAATATCTCTACCTTCTAATTCAAGAGGCGTATAAGGTTTAACACTAGTAATTGTTGGGATGTTAGATTTCACCATAATCGTTGGTACAATCTGAAGAATACCACCAATTAAAATAGCTACAGTAGCTAATATGGTTAATTGTATTGGTCTTCTTTCTAACCATGTATGCCAACCTTCGTTAGATGTACGTTTTTTAGTCACAGTTTCTAAAGCAGGAGCTTCGGCTAATTCATCTTCAACTTTACTACCTTGTCTTATAGTAACTATAATGTTATATACTAAAACAAACATTCCAACAATATAAAGAGATCCACCAATAGCACGCATCCAATATAAAGGCATAAGTTCTGTAACGGTTTCTAAGAAGTTTCCATAAACTAAAGTCCCATCTGGACTAAATTGCTTCCACATTGCCCATTGTTGAAAACCAGCCACATACATTGGTAATGCATAAAAGATAATACCCAAAGTACCTAACCAAAAGTGTAAATTGGCCAATCCTAAAGAGTATAATTTGGTTTTAAATAGCCTAGGAATTAAGTAATAAATAATACCGAATGCCATAAAACCATTCCATGCTAATGCACCAACGTGCACATGCGCTATAATCCAATCGGTATAGTGTGCCATGGCATTTACCGTTTTAAGCGATAACATAGGGCCTTCAAAAGTGGCCATACCATAACCAGTAATGGCTACGACCATAAATTTTAAAACGGGGTCGGTTCGTACTTTATCCCAAGCACCGCGCAAGGTTAAAAGTCCGTTTATCATACCACCCCAAGAAGGCATTAGCAACATGACTGAGAATGCTACCCCTAAGTTTTGCGCCCATTCTGGTAAAGCGGTATATAATAAGTGATGCGGACCTGCCCAAATATATATAAAGATTAACGACCAGAAATGCACAATAGATAATCTATAAGAATACACAGGTCGGTTTGCAGCCTTAGGAACAAAATAATACATCAAACCTAAAAACGGTGTGGTTAAAAAGAATGCCACCGCATTATGTCCGTACCACCATTGCACAAGTGCATCTTGCACACCTGCATAAACAGAGTAGCTTTTCATAGCACTTACAGGCAATTCTAAACTATTAAAAATATGAAGTACAGCAACAGTTACAAATGTGGCAATGTAAAACCAAATGGCAACGTATAAATGACGTTGGCGACGTTTTAAAATCGTCCATATCATATTCACACCAAAAACCACCCAAATAAGCGCAATTGCAATATCAATCGGCCATTCTAATTCAGCATATTCTTTTGATGTCGTGTAGCCTAAAGGTAATGAAATTGCAGCAGCAACAATAATAAGTTGCCAACCCCAAAAGTTAATATTACTTAGAAGGTCGCTTGCCATACGTGCTTTTAATAAGCGCTGAAGCGAGTAGTAAATACCTGCAAACATGGCATTTCCAACAAAAGCAAAAATTACGGCATTGGTGTGTAAAGGTCTTAATCGACCAAAACTAAGCCACGAAATGCCATCGGTAAGGTTGGGGAATAAAAACATAAAAGCAAGTAGCAAACCTACCGTCATCCCAACAACGCCAAAAATTATTGTAGCGTAAATGAATTTAGTTACGATTTTATTATCGTAATGAAATTGTTGCATTTCCATATTATTCTGAATCTTTTTTGGTTAGTATCGTTTTTTTTGGTTTATTTTTAACTAGTTCATCTTCAAACAGCATGCGTACCGATGGTGTGTAACTATCGTCAAACTGTCCTCTTTTTACAGCAATAATAAAGGCTACAAAAAAGCCAATGGCTACCGTAATACTAATAGCTAATAAAATATATATAACACTCATACCTACTTGAAGTTATGTTTCAAAAGTACTTTTATACTTTTTTTTAAAAGATGACATTTGTCATGTTAATTCATTTTTAATGTTTTCCTCTCCCTAGCCCTCTCCGAAGGAGATGGAACTCTTAGGTTCTTACAGATATGTTTAAAATATTTTTATTTTTCATGAGTTCTTTTCGTTTGGGTTTTCCTCCCTCATGGGAAGGCTAGGTGGGGATTTTTCCTCTCCCTAGCCCTCTCCGAAGGAGATGGAACTCTTAGGTTCTTACAGATATGTTGAAAATATTTTTATTTTTCATGAGTTCTCTCCGTTCGAGTATTCCTCCCCTTCGGGGAGGTTAGGTGGGGAATACAATTCGTTGCCACCGTTGTAAAAGCAACAATGCTAATAGAACTTAAAGGCATTAAAATAGCTGCAATTACAGGTTCTAACTGACCTGTTACTGCAAAATAAAGTCCGATAATGTTGTATATAAACGACAGCAAAAAACTCCATTTTATAATTTTTATAGCCGATTTTGAAACCTTTATAAAATCATATAATTGATTAAATTTTGAAGCATCCAGAATAGCATCACAAGCTGGGGAAAACACATTCACGTTTTCAGAAATAGCAATACCAACATCACTTTGTGCTAAAGCACCAGCATCATTTAATCCATCGCCAATCATTAAAACTTTGGCACCTTCACTTTGGTGGTATTTAATGTATTCCAGTTTATCCTCTGGTTTTTGGTTAAAAAGCAGTTTCGTTTTTGGGGGTAATAACTTTATTAAATTGTCTTTTTCACCAGCATTATCACCCGATAAAATCACTAAATCATAATTCTTTTTTAACCTATTAAATAATTTAGATAAGCCCTTTCTGTATTTATTATAAAAAGTAAATTTACCTTTGTATTTATTGTTTGTACTAACGTGTACCGCTGTATTTAAGGTTGCTGTATCTGAATGATATCCTACAAAAGGAGCAGATCCAATTTTTATATTTTGGTTTGAATAATTGGCTTCAATACCGTGTCCTAAATATTCTTGAAAATCGTTCAAGGAAACAATATTATGTGCACTCAACAAATCGTAAAGTGATCTGCTTAACGGATGGTTGGAGCCTCGCAACGTACTTTTTAATAAAGATGCTTCATCAAGAGAAAGCTCTAAACCTTCATAATTTATAGTAGTTTCTTTATTGGCTGTTATTGTTCCTGTTTTATCAAAAATGATGGTGTTTATTTGAGCTAATTGCTCAATTACAGATGCATTTTTTAAGTAGAATTTCTTCTTTCCTAAAATTCTTAAAATATTTCCAAAAGTAAAAGGTGCTGAAAGCGCAATAGCACACGGACAAGCGATAATTAAAACCGAGGTGAATACGTTTAATGCTTTACTAGAATCGGTTAATAGCCAAAACGAAGTCGCCAAAATTGCAATCAATAAAATAACAATAGTAAAACGTTTGCTAATACTGTTTGTAATGTTTGTAAAGGCTAGTTCTTTATCTTTTTTAAATACATCGTTACTCCAAAGTTGTGTTAAATAACTTTGTTCAACCGATTTTAAAACATCGACCTCAATACTACCTTCCAATTGTTTTCCACCAGCAAACAGTTTATCACCCGATTGTTTTGAAACGGTTTTAGATTCTCCAGTAACAAAACTATAATCAATCCTAGCGTTTCCTTTTATTAAAATACAATCAACAGGAATGAGTTCTTCATTTCTAATTAATAAACGGTTGCCTTTTTGAATATCATAGACCTGAATGGATTCTTCTGAATTATCAGTATTAATTTTAGTAATTCCAATAGGGAAATACGATTTGTAATCGCGTTCAAAAGACAAAAACGTATAGGTTTTTTGTTGAAAGAATTTACCAAGTAACAAAAAGAAAATAAGCCCTGTTAAACTATCAAAAAAACCAGAACCTGCATCAAAAATAATTTCAGCAGAACTTCTAATGAATAAAACCGTAACGCCTAAAGCTATAGGAACATCAATATTTAAAATTTTGGAGCGCAATCCTTTAAAAGCTGAAATAAAATAGTCTTGAGCTGAATAAAAAACAA
The DNA here is from genome assembly GCA_049791475.1 of Flavobacteriaceae bacterium. Classification (GTDB taxonomy): domain Bacteria; phylum Bacteroidota; class Bacteroidia; order Flavobacteriales; family Flavobacteriaceae; genus CAXBID01. The sequence goes on from JBAQZZ010000221.1 coordinate 28,085, forward strand.
CAGGTAGCGAGAAGAAAAACATCAGCCATCTAAAAAGAGGTTTGAATTGCTCTAACCAAAATTCACCAACCTGAAAATACTCAGGAAACGATAAAAACATCACATTCCCAAAAGCAAAACCTGCAACGCCTAATTTGTAAATAAGTGACCGGTCAATATGTTTTTTGCCAACGCTATAATCATCTAAACTTATAAAAGGTTCGTAGCCAATGCTACTTAAAAGTATTACTAAATCTTTTAAAGAAATGGTTTTTGGATTATAAGTAACCCGAACTGTTTTTTTACCAAAATTGACAATAGATGAAGTTATAGCGGGATTTAATTTGTTTAGGTTTTCAAGAATCCAAATACAAGAACTGCAATGAATATGTGGAATAAAAAGTGTTGCAATTTGAGTTTTATCATCATTAAATTCTAATAATTGCTCAATAATTTTAGTGTTATCTAAAAAGTTGTATTTGCCTTCAACTTCTTTTGGTGTTGCTCCTGGGGCTTGTTGTAAATCGTAATAGCAGGTTAAATCGTTTGCGCTAAAAATTTCGTAAACGGTTTTACAACCATTGCAACAAAACGATTTATCATCAAAAATAATTTCAGAGGAATTAGAATCTAACCCACAGTGGAAACACATTTTTGTGTCCATAATATTTGCTCATTTATACCTGCAGCAAAAGTCTAAAAACAACTCACTTTTAAATATGATATATGTCATGTTTTGATTATATTTACTGAGTTTTCAAATATTTGGTATGGGTAAGTGTGAACAATGTATTATTAAGCAATTTAATGCGCTAAAGTCTTTGACTAAAGATGAATTAATGCGTGTTTCTAATTGTAAAACATCAAAAACTATTAAAAAAGGCACCGTGCTTTTTGAAGAAGGAGAATCAATAAATGGTGTTTATTGTGTAAAAGATGGTATTTGTAAGTTGTCTAAATTGAGCGAAAACGGTAAGGATCAAATTGTAAAAATGGTTGTAAAAGGCCAATTAATTGGTCAACGTTCTTTAGTAATTGATGAGACTTCAAATTTACAAGCAACGGCCTTAAATGATATGGAAGTATGTTTTATTCCAAAAAGTGAAATTGTTGCTGACCTTCAAAAAAACCCAAAATTTTCTTATGATATGTTACAAGACATGGCCAGAGATTTAAAAGAAGCTGATGATATAATTGTAAATATGGCTCAAAAATCTGTGAGACAGCGTTTGGCAGAAACACTTATTTATATTCATGATAGTTTTGGTAAAAATCCTGATGGTACTTTAAGCGTATTACTTTCGCGTGAAGATTTTGCAAATATTGTAGGTACTGCCACCGAATCTGCTATTCGAGTGTTATCACAGTTTAAAAAAGAAGGTATGATTTCAACACACGGAAAACATATAAAGATTAAAGATTTGGGGGCGTTACAACGCGTTGAATAATTTTTGCAATCATACCATAAATAAATCTAATTAGTTCGTTTCGTTTTTATCGGCAAAATATACTATTTTTATACTGCTATGATAAAAAAGAAATTTAATAAAAAAGGTTTTGTTTTTAAAACTTATGAAGCGCCTTTTAAATCACCTTTTGATAAGCTTTTTGAAGTTTTTAAAGAATTAATTACCCATACTTCGGGCGATTTTGATGAAGCTATTGATTGGTTGCGTGAATTAGATAAAGAATACAAACTCACTACCGCAGAATATTCTATTGATGATTTTATTGAAGACCTTAAAAAGAAAGGTTACATAAAAGAGGAAATAGACCCTGATGGAAATGGGGATATTGCTATTACTGCAAAAACTGAGCGAGCCATTCGGCAGCAAGCTTTAGATCATATTTTTGGTAAAATTAAACGCAGCGGACAAGGTAATCATAAAAGTAAAAGTCCCGGTTTAGGTGATGAGCATACTGGTGATTTTAGAGCCTATCAATTTGGTGATGCTTTAGATAAAGTATCGATGACCGAAAGTTTAAAGAATGCCCAAATTAGTAATGGTATTGGGGATTTTAGTTTAACAGAAGATGATTTGGTAGTTGAAGAAACACTTCATAAATCCCAAATGAGTACGGTTTTGATGATTGATATTAGCCATAGCATGATACTTTACGGTGAAGATAGAATTACTCCAGCCAAAAAAGTAGCCATGGCGTTAGCCGAATTAATAACGACTCGCTATCCAAAAGATACTTTAGATATTTTAGTGTTCGGAAATGATGCATGGCAAATCGAAATTAAAGATTTACCGTATTTGAAAGTTGGACCGTATCATACAAATACTGTAGCTGGATTGCAATTGGCTATGGATTTATTACGACGAAAACGAAACACAAACAAACAAATTTTTATGATAACGGATGGAAAACCAAGTTGCTTGCGTTTACCAGACGGACAATATTATAAAAACAGTAATGGTTTAGATAAACATATTGTGAACAAGTGTTATGCTATGGCACAACAAGCAAGACGTTTACATATACCAATCACAACTTTTATGATTGCAAAAGATAGTTACTTAATGCAATTTGTAAGAGAGTTTACCTATGCAAATCAAGGTAAAGCATTTTATACGGGCCTTAAAGGTTTAGGTGAAATGATTTTTGAAGATTACGAAACAAACAGAAAAAAAAGAATTAAGGGGTAAAAAGCCCCACCTAACCTCCCCAAAGTGGAGGAACACAATGAGTTAAAAAATACTATAATAAAATATAAAGTTAAATTAGAATAATAACCCGTAACAGTTCCCTCTCCTATGGAGAGGCGTAGGGAGAGGCTTATGAAAAATATTAAAACGTTAGGCGAATTAAAAGAAATTAAATACCAGAGCAAATTTATTAAAGATGAATTGCGAGATAATTTAATTGAGAAAATAAAAAATAAAGAAACCACTTTTGAAGGTGTTCACGGTTATGAAAATACAGTGATACCTGAGTTGGAGCGTGCTATTCTATCACGACACAATATCAACTTATTAGGTTTACGAGGTCAAGCAAAAACAAGACTTGCACGTTTAATGTTAAATCTTTTAGATGAATATATTCCCGTAGTTGAAGGTTCAGAGATTAATGATGATCCTTTGAATCCAATTTCGAGATACGCCAAAGAATTAATTAAAGAAAAAGGGGATAATACACCGGTTTTTTGGTTACATAGAAGCGCCCGATTTGCAGAAAAACTAGCAACTCCAGATGTAACAGTTGCTGATATTATTGGGGATGTTGATCCCATAAAAGCGGCTAATTTAAAGTTGAGTTACGCTGATGACCGCGTGATTCATTATGGTATGATTCCGAGAGCTAACAGATGTATTTTTGTTATTAACGAATTACCAGATTTACAAGCTAGAATTCAAGTAGCACTGTTTAATATTTTACAAGAAGGAGACATTCAGATTCGAGGTTTTAAATTGAGGTTGCCTCTAGATATTCAGTTTCTATTCACGGCAAACCCTGAAGATTATACCAATAGAGGTAGTATAGTGACACCTTTAAAAGATAGGATAGGTTCTCAAATATTAACGCACTATCCAGTAGACATTGAAACTGCAAGATTAATTACTGAACAAGAAGCTAGAGTAGTTGAAGGACAAAAGAATACTGTATTGGTTCCCGATTTAGCAAGAGATTTACTAGAACAAATCGTTTTTGAAGCTCGTGAAAATGAGTTTATTGATGCTAAAAGCGGCGTGAGTGCTAGATTAAGTATTACTGCTTTAGAAAATTTATTAAGTACTGCAGAACGGCGTGCGTTAATTTCTGGTGATAAAATAACTATGCTACGTTTAAGTGATTTTGTTGGTATTATTCCATCAATTACTGGTAAAGTGGAATTGGTTTATGAAGGTGAGCA
>JBAQZZ010000222.1:0-1684 GCA_049791475.1 Flavobacteriaceae bacterium
TTTGCTAGTCCGCCAAATTTTTTAATTTGGCTTATTGAGAAAAAAAGATAATAAGAAAAATTAAAAAATTCGGCTCGTGCTTCATCCGAAAATAATTTCATAATTTGCACGCTACGAGCCATATACAGAGACGTTGTGCTTCATACCGAAAAACGAAACAGATATTAAAAATGGGAAAGCCTAAAACCGACCAAAGTAGGCTCTAAACAATGAAAATTATGAAAAGACTAATCAACCAATTGACTTTACTCGCAACACTTTTTGTATTAACCTTTGGATTCCAAAGTTGTGAACAAAAACAAAAGGAAGAAACTAATGAAGTGGAAAAAGAAGTAATTATTGAATCCGAAAAACCTGAATATTTTCTCTTGCGTCCAGAAGTAGAAAAAGCATTTGGATATTCACACGCTGTGAAAATTGGAAACGACATCAAAATATCTGGTGCAGTAAGTATGGACAATGAAGGGAATCCAACTGCTGTTGGCGATATAGAACAGCAGATGAAAAACTGTTATGCTGATTTGGAAAAAATATTAAAACATTTTGGTTGCACATTTGACGATGTTGTAAAAGAAGACATTTTCACAACTGATATGGCTCAAATGCTGGAAAAATCAGCATATCGTTCTGAAATTTATAAAAACGGATTTCCGTCTGGTTCTTGGCTTGAAGTAAAAGGATTAGCATTACCTGAATTTATGGTTGAAATCGAACTTGAAGTACATAAATCAGAATAAAAAGTACGAAAGCACAACAACGGCTATAATTCAGCGTGGCAAAAGTGCAAAAACCAAAAGTAAAACATAAAACTAGCTTGATTTCTATGCGGAATAGTCCTGCGGACAATTCCACGCCGAAACCATAGCCCAACCGTTGCCATTAATTATGAAAAAAATGAAGTACATAACATTAACACTAGTGATTTTTCTTCTAATTAGTTGCAAGAATGAAAAGTCTGCGGACAAGAATTTAACTTCTGCTAAATTTTATATGCCAGCAGAATATGAAAAACAAGATGCAGTATGGTTAGCTTGGTCTGATTACCAACCATATCAAAAACCGTTTTTAGATATTGCTAAAGCCTTATATCCAAAAATACCAATAAAGGTTATTTCAAATAATCTATCTTCTTTAGAAAGATTAAAAGACACATTGACATCACTCAATTTAGATATAGCCAAATTTCAATTTCAAATTATTCCAGATAATAGATATTGGATGCGAGACCACGGAGCAACGTATGTTATTAACGGAAAAGGAGAAAAAAAGGTAGTAGATTTTGGTTGGACACTTTACGGTAACAAGGAGTGGTTAGAAAACTATCATAAAGGAAATAAAGATAGTGTTGATATTTACTATAAACGAGCCTTGGGAAAAACTGGAATGGTTGATTCCATTATGGGAGCAGTTGAGAATTTAAAATCCATAAAGACTGATGTGAATATGGAAGGTGGTTCTATAGAAGTAAATGGCAAAGGAACTTTAATACAATCGGAGTCTGTAACTTTTCAAAGAAACCCTGGTAAATCTAAACAGTATCTTGAATCCGAATTAAAACGTGTACTCGGAGTTTCAAATATAATTTGGCTCAAAAGCGGATTAGTAGAGGACGGTTTTTGGTGGAATAAAATATATGATAATTATTATGGTTGGGGAGTTTCAGGACACACAGATGAATTTGTTC
>JBAQZZ010000223.1:0-4063 GCA_049791475.1 Flavobacteriaceae bacterium
AAAACAAACGTTCATCAAATGCACATAAGGCTGTTGGTTTTGAGTTTTTAAAAAATTATACTTCAAACAATCAGCTTTGGGAAGTTATTATTTTGAAACTTTAATTCTATTTTCTTGTATCTTTACAAGATATGTTTGCATTAGTAGATTGTAATAATTTCTATGCGTCTTGCGAACGCGTTTTTAACCCTAATTTACAAGGAAAACCAATCGCTATTCTCTCTAATAACGATGGTTGTGTTATCTCACGAAGTGATGAAGCTAAAGCGTTGGAACTACCAATGGGAGCTCCTATTTTTAAATGGGAAAGTTTTTGTAAAGCAAATAATATTCAAGTGTTTTCTTCAAATTACCCACTTTATGGTGATATGAGTAGTCGGGTTATGAAAATATTAGAGCAATTCACGCCTGATGTTGAGGTGTATAGTATAGATGAATCGTTCTTAGAATTTAAAGGCTTTGAAAATTATGATTTTAAAGACTATGGCAATCAAATGCGTGAACGTATTTTAAAATGGACAGGTATTCCAACCTGTGTAGGTGTCGCCCCAACAAAAGCATTAAGTAAAGTAGCCAATAAAATAGCACGAAAGTTTCCAAATGAAACCAATGGGGTTTATGTTATAGATTCAGATGAAAAACGAGTTAAAGCCCTAAAATGGACAAAACTCGAAGATGTTTGGGGTATTGGGCGTGGTATTCATAAACGATTAGCGGTAAAAGGGTGTAAAACAGCATTCGATTTTACACAACTTAACGATGATTGGGTTCGAAAAAGTTTTTCAATTACCGAGTGGAAACTTAAAAAAGATTTAGAAGGTATTTCTAAAATTAAGTTAGACGAAGTTAAAACAAAACGTGCCATAGCCACTACACGAAGTTTTGAATATACTTACTCAGATATTGATAATATAAAAGAACGTATCTCCACTTTTGCCACAAGTTGCGCCGAAAAATTACGCAAACAAGGCTCTAGTTGCTACATGATTTACGTTATATTAAGTAGCGATAGGCATAAAAAAGATTTAGAGCAACACAGAGCCAGTAAAGTTGTAAGCTTACCATATCCAACAGATTCTAATTTAATTATTAGTAACGAAGCCGTTAAAGCTGTTACACATATTTTTAAAAAGGGGATAAAATATAAACGCGCTGGAGTTATTGTTATGGGTTTAGTGCCTACAAATAACCATCAATTACAAATGTTTGAGCATGAAAATCCTAAGCATAAACCTTTAATGCGGGCTATAGATGGATTAAATTCTAAATACGCAAATTATAAAGTTAAATTAGGAAATCAAGATTTGAAACGGACTTGGAAAATGCGTCAAGAAAGGCTGTCAAGACGCTATACAACCAATATTAACGATGTTATTTTTGTAAAATAATCGTGTCATTTCACATATAATAAGGAATCTTTATTAACTTTATACCGAAGATGTTCTTCGTTTAGGCTTAAAAATGAAAAAAAATCTATTATACAGTTCTAAAAATTTAACTTTTTTTGCTCCAGAATCTTCAAAAAATTTCTCCCAAGATTCTGGTGTTGTGCTTTTAGATGCGGGAATTTCAGCAGGTTTTCCTTCACCTGCCGAAGATTTTAAAGAAGAACGCATTTCTCTAGATAATGAACTTGTAATAAATAAAGAAGCTACTTTTTACGCACGTGTAAGTGGTCAATCTATGGTTGGTGCAGGACTTGATGATAACGATTTATTAGTAATAGATAGAAGTTTAGAACCAGCGCACAATAGAATAGCTGTTTGTTTTTTAGATGGTGAATTTACAGTAAAGCGACTAAAAATAGACAAACAAGGGCTTTGGTTACAGCCCGAAAACCCCAATTATCCCATTATAAAAATAACTGACGATAATGACTTTATTATTTGGGGTATTGTTACTAATGTAATTAAAAAAGTATAGAACTCATTTAAACTTTTTGGATTGAAGCGAAAATTAGTCGTTTTGTGACCAGTTGAAGGCTTTTTTGAGTTGCATAGCATCGCTACGGAATGAAAAAAAGACAAAAAGTGGATGCAAAAGGGCAGTTTTTAGCCAATTAAAAAAGTTTAAATGAGTTCTTATTATAAATGAGAATTTAATCAGCTAAAACGATAACTTTATTATCTTTCATTTCTAAAGTTCCAGAGTTAATCTTCAATAAAGTAGTGCCTTTGTCTCCCTTAGTAAATTTGTCTTGAACGTCTTCATCTAATACAATGTTACCTGTAATTTTCACAACGCCTTCTTTTAATAAAGAAACAATAGGTGCGTGATTATTTAACATTTCAAAATCACCATTAACTCCAGGGACATATAAACTAGTTACTTCTCCGCTAAATAAAGTAGCTTCAGGTGATACAATTACTAAATGCATAAGAATTATAGTTTATAATTAAACTTCAGCTAACATTTTATCTCCAGCTTCAATAGCTTCCTCAATAGTTCCTTTAAGGTTAAATGCTGCTTCTGGTAAGCGATCTAATTCGCCATCCATAATCATATTAAACCCTTTGATAGTTTCTTTAATATCAACTAATACACCAGGAATACCAGTAAACTGTTCAGCGACGTGGAAAGGTTGAGATAAGAAACGTTGTACACGTCTTGCTCTACCAACAGCTAATTTATCTTCTTCAGATAATTCTTCCATACCAAGAATAGCAATAATATCTTGTAATTCTTTATAACGTTGTAACAACTCTTTTACGCGTTGTGCACAATCGTAATGTTCTTTTCCTAAAATATCAGCAGTTAAAATTCTCGATGTAGAATCTAATGGATCTACCGCAGGATAAATACCTAACTCAGCAATTTTACGAGAAAGTACCGTTGTTGCATCTAAGTGAGCAAAGGTTGTTGCAGGCGCAGGATCTGTTAAATCATCCGCAGGCACGTAAACCGCTTGTACAGATGTAATAGAACCTCTTTTTGTTGAAGTAATACGCTCTTGCATCGCACCCATTTCAGTTGCTAATGTTGGTTGGTAACCTACCGCAGAAGGCATACGACCCAATAATGCAGATACTTCTGATCCAGCTTGTGTAAAACGGAAAATATTATCTACAAAGAACAATACATCTTTCCCTTGTCCTTCACCAGCACCATCACGGAAATATTCAGCAATAGTTAAACCAGATAAGGCAACACGCGCACGTGCTCCAGGAGGCTCATTCATTTGTCCGAATACAAACGTTGCTTTTGATTCTTTCATTTTGGCTTTATCCACTTTAGATAAATCCCATCCGCCATCTTCCATAGAATGCATAAAATCATCACCATAACGAATAATTCCAGATTCTAACATTTCACGTAGTAAATCATTCCCTTCACGAGTTCTTTCACCCACTCCAGCAAATACTGATAAACCACCGTGACCTTTTGCTATATTGTTAATCAACTCCTGAATTAATACTGTTTTACCTACACCAGCACCACCAAATAAACCAATTTTACCACCTTTTGCATAAGGCTCAATTAAATCGATAACTTTAATACCTGTAAATAAAACTTCAGTAGACGTTGATAAGTCTTCAAATTTAGGTGCTTGACGGTGAATTGGTAACCCAGCATTTCCTGCTTTAGGCAAATCTCCAAGACCATCAATAGCATCTCCAATGACATTAAATAAACGTCCGTAAACAGCATCGCCAATGGGCATTTGTATAGGTGCGCCAGTAGCAAAAACTTCTGTTCCTCTACTTAAACCATCTGATGAATCCATAGCAATAGTTCGCACAGTATCTTCTCCAATATGAGATTGTACTTCTAGTACTAATAAAGAGCCATCGGCTTTTTTAATTTCTAACGAATCGTAAATTTTTGGAAGTTCTGATCCTGCGCTGAATGCAACATCGATAACTGGCCCTACTATTTGTGCAACTTTACCTGTAACTTTAGCCATTACTTATATGTTTAATATTATGCGTTTTAATTCTGAAAACACTTCAAGTTTTCGCGTGCAAAGATATATTTTTTAATTTTAAATGAAAGTTGTTTTTGTAGCTTTTTTGGAACAAAAAAAACACCTTCATGTTGAAGATGTTTTCAATATATTATTTTA
>JBAQZZ010000224.1:0-2512 GCA_049791475.1 Flavobacteriaceae bacterium
TCTTTGAGATAGCTTCATTTACTTCCGATTTTGTAATAGTATTTGGCAATAAATAAACATGTTCTTGAGGGATTCTTAAATAATGATTTGCCCATTGACAAATGTCTTTATTGACGCCAATATAATATTGAGGTTTAAAAATAGTTTTAAATAATGTATCCTTTAAAAGTTTTATCCTATTTTTTTTTGGACTAAATACATGACTATGATTATGAAAGACCACCTTACTACCTTCAATTTTAAAAAGTTTTTTTACTAATTGAGTATACCTAAAATTATGCTTTAAATGTACATGTATAATATCAAATTCACTTAAAATTATTTTATACCTTTTCATTGCTTTCAGACTAAAACGTGCACTTCGTTTTAATCTATAAATAGGGATTTCTGAGTTCAGTTGATTTATTAAAACCCCATCTGAGACTAAAAGCATAACTGATACATCTATATTTTTTTTCTTTAAAAGGTTAGAGATCATAACCGTTATTTTTTCAGCCCCTCCAACCTCTAAAGCATCTATTACTTGTAATATACGCATAACTATAAAACATCTATTTTAGCACCCTCTTTTAATTTGACGCTCGCTAAATACCAGGAACGCAATACTTGAAATAAAATTAATGGCAATATTAAAATTGATAATAAAAAACCTAAAACCATCCCTATTTTACTTCCTTTAAAACTGTAAGGTATAATTGATGGCGGTACCGTTTTTAAAATGGCTAAAATTGTATTTTTTCTACCATAATATGTTCTAAACTGGTATAATACACTAGGCACAGGCCTGGGACCAAACCATTTTTTTGGTCTAAAGCCATCCCAACTTCCCATTTCTCTTAAACCACCACTGCCTACTTTTAAATGTAACCGTTTAGCCTTAGGGTTAGAAATATTTAAAAACCCATTAAGATAAGATCGTAATCCAAATTCGCCATCTCCCATGCGTTGTTTTTCATACTGTCTATCAAATAAACCGATTTCTCTAAAAACAGATTTTTTTATGAGTACATTCCCAGTATCTAATTGATCGCTTACTCTAAAAAAGCTGTAATTATCTGGAACTTTTGCTCCAATTTTTGATATAGATACCCCTGAAGATAAGTCGCTTTTAAAAAAATCTAGTGTTTTAATATGTTCATAAATCCAATTAGAATCCACTCGAGAATCATCATCAAATAATAGAATTAATTCGCCTTTAGATGCCTTAATAGCCTTATTTCTGGCAAGCCAAAGTGCGCGCTCTTCTTGGTATATGAGATTTAAACTCAAATCAAATTGGTTGTAAAAATTAGAATCATAGGGATTTGATTGATCTACAACAATAACTTCAAAATTAGTATAGGTTTGTTTTTCTAAATCTAATAGAACATCTTTTAAATATATGTATCTATTTAATGTTGGAATAACAACACTTATGATAGGATTCTCTTTTATGAGATTTGATTTAAAGCTATCATAACTTGAATACGATATTTCTTTATCTACAAAAGAAATACGCTTTATATAGCGTGTGTTAAAAAATGCGTTAAGCTCTTTAATTGGGTTTTTTAAACTCAATAATCGTAATAACAAAACATATATTACCCAAAATTTATTGAAGTTTTTACTTATAAAACAGTATTCATCATACAAAGGTATAGGCTCGAAATATTGATATGTTTCTGTATCACCAATATATCCTCTTTGTATGGCCTGCCAAGATAAATCGTAGACTTGCGCAATTGAAGATTTGTATCTTTTGTCTACATCTAACTGATTAACTTCATATTTGGGCAAACCATCAATTTTAGGAAAAACAGTTTTATTATTCTTGTTTTTTAATCTAAAATAATTAGTGGGTTGTAAATATTTTAAAAACCTAAAAGGCATATGTTATATTAATTTTGTTTAATTATTTTTAAAATTATAGAACCTCAAAAATGCTTTCTGTTGCTGCTCAAGATTAAAATTATTTTTTACTCGATTAATGGCGGTTTCTTGTATTTTTTTCTTTTTTTGTAAAGGTAAATTAATAACCTCCATTAAGGTGTTGGTTAAACACAAATAGTCATTTTTAGGAACCACCCATCCTGTTTGCCCATGAATTACATTTTCTGATAAGCCTTCAGCATCTGAAACAACACATAATAATCCCATAGATTGCGCCTCTAAAACAGCATTACAAAACCCTTCAGAAATACTGTATTGAATATAAATATTTGATTTTTTATATAAAGATAGAAGGTCTTTATGACTTTTCTTTCCCACCATAAAAACATAATCTTTAAGCCCTAATTGGTTAATAGCGTAAGCAATACGTTCTTTATCAATGCCATCCCCAACTATGGTATATGTAAAATGGTATTTACTTTTCTTTAATTCTGCCAAAGCTTGGAGTGTTTCTATCAAACCTTTTTTCCAATGCAAACGCGCAACGGTTAAAAAATTGACTTGTTCATTAAAATTGGTGCCTTCACTTTTAAAAAAAGAGACATCAATAGCCGGAGTAATTTTTTCTACATGAGTAGACTTA
>JBAQZZ010000225.1:0-5212 GCA_049791475.1 Flavobacteriaceae bacterium
GTTTATTCACAACAAAAAATCCTATATTATTTATTGATGAAATACACAGGTTCAGCAAATCACAGCAAGATTCTTTACTACAAGCTGTTGAAAAGGGTTGGATTACATTAATTGGTGCAACTACCGAAAACCCAAGTTTTGAGGTTATTCCTGCACTTTTATCACGTTGCCAAGTTTATATATTGAATGCTTTTGATAAAACCGATTTAGAAACCCTTTTAAAGCGAGCCATTGAAACTGATGAATTTATCTCTAAAAAAAAGATAACCTTAAAGGAAACTAATGCCCTTTTAAGACTCTCTGGTGGTGATGCAAGAAAATTATTGAATATTTTTGAGCTTATAGTAAACTCATACGATACAGATAAAATTATAATTACTGATGAAGCTGTTCTTCAAAAAATTCAAAACAATACAGTTAGGTACGATAAAACTGGTGAGCAGCATTATGACATTATTTCAGCATTTATAAAATCTATTCGTGGTAGCGATCCAAACGGAGCAATATATTGGTTAGCGCGCATGATTGAAGGTGGTGAAGATGTTAAATTTATTGCACGCCGTTTACTTATTTCTGCAAGTGAAGATATTGGTAATGCAAACCCAACTGCTCTTGTTATTGCAAATAACACATTTCAGGCAGTTAGTACTATTGGCTATCCAGAATCTAGAATTATATTAAGTCAATGTGCAACGTATTTGGCATGTTCGCCAAAGAGTAATGCTTCTTATAAAGCTATTGGTGAAGCACAACAATTAGTTAAACAAACTGGCGATTTGAGTGTACCATTAGAAATTAGAAACGCGCCAACCAAATTAATGAAAGAATTGGGTTATGGCGACAATTATAAATACGCCCATAATTACGAAAACAACTTCGCAAAGCAAGAATTTTTGCCTAAAGAAATTGAAAATACTAAGCTTTATGACCCTGGAAATAATGCAAGAGAAAATGTGCACCGTGAGTTTTTAAAACAACGCTGGAAAGACAAATATGGGTATTAGGTTTTTGGTAATTTAGAATTTAATATTTAACTCTTTTTTGATTGAGCTTGCACTTTCAGAACTTTCAAGAATCCAACTATCAACTTTTTTATAAATTATAGCTGTTTCTCCTTCTACTAAAAACACATTATTAACGCCAGTTTTAATAATTTTATAAACCACCTTTGGGGAACTATCTACCAACTGAAATCCGTTTTCTGTTTCTTGAGCATATAAAATATTTGATGAATCTTCATCAACTTGAGTAATCTCAGTTATTTTTTTAACAACTGGTGTCTTTTCATCAAGAATTTTAACCTCAGTTTTAGAAACAACCTGCTCTTGCTTTTCATTTACTACTTCTACTTTTTCTTTTTTTAAAGATGCAATCTCTTGTCGTAATTGTTGAATTTCTTCGGCTACCTCTTTTTTATCTACAGTTTCTTCTACTGCAGCTACTGTTGTTGTATTCTCTTTTGGTTGGTATTTATAATTAACTTCTTCAAAAGATTTAAAAGCATCTCTTATGGCTTCGGTATAGCTCTTTTTATACTCCTTTTCTCTACTTATACCCAAACCGGAAGTATAAACTACTTGATCATTACAATCTGTAAGTTCTATAGAAATCTTAGTTTTAAACATACCCGGATCTTTTAAAGCATCTGCATTTAAAGCTAAACACCTATTTTTTAGTAAATCTTCTGGGTATTTTTCGCCTTCCATTAAAGCTTCAAACCCATATTTATTAAATAAAAATTTTGATAATGAGTTTAATTGATATTGGTCTGCTTCCTTTAAAAAATCATATTTTTTAGCAACAATAACGTATTTATAATCATTTAAATTAGATTGAGAAAATACGCTTGTTACAACTAAGCATATCATCATCATTGTAATAAAACTAGTCTTCATTTTTATTAAATATATAATTAAACCCCAATTGTAAAGATACACTTTGTGCGTTAAATAAGTTTTTATATTGCAAAAAATTATCTGCCATGATATAGAAATTCATACTTCCTAAGTGTGCAGATATGCCTAAACCCAAATTATTAAATGAATAAGAATCCATGGTATATGTAGCCTTGGCACGTAATCCTTTAAACAATCTTCTATAATAATATGCTGTTAAGGCGACTTGGGGTTGTTTAGGTCTGCTCATTGCAAATAGTTGCACACCGATAGCATTTAGATACCCACTTTCGTCTTTTATGCAGTCGCATTCTTTTTCAGTTTTTTTGCCAAAAGCATAATTTAAAGAGGCATTCAATTTAACAGGTCGCCATGTTGTAAATTTAGTATTTGTGGTATCAGGAGTAAATAATTCTTCAAAATTTTCCTCAATTTCACTCCAGTATTCATCGGCAGTTTGACCATTTCCTGAATCAGGAAAAATAGGATTAATCCCTTCAAAAGTATAATCGCCTTTTACTGAATAATTTTCAACATCTTTACTGTGTCTTATAAAACCTATATCTAACAAACTGGCATCTAATGTCCATTGATTGCTTAATTGTTGGGTAAAACCAACATCAAAACCTAGCCCAAGATTGCCTCCAAACAGAATACGTTTGGTTAGGTCTTTTGCTCCAAATTCTGAATCCTCTTTTAAAATTGCTAAACCAGAGGTTCTTACTTGCAAACTTAGGTTGAAAATGTGGTCATAAAAATTATTTTCTCCAGCAACAGTTACAAAACTTCCCTCGTTTTTTGTAGAGTTTAAGTTTACTATACTTGAATATATTTTTCCTCTTAATCCAAATGTAAAATTTTTATTTACTTTTTTATTGTAACCCAGATGAAATACAGAAATTAATTCGGCACTCGCACTCAAATGGTCTGCATTGAAAACTCTATTTATATTATTTTGGTTTCCTTCTAAACCTAAAATTGCATAATCTTTAGGGAAATACATTATAAAATCTAATTCTTGATATAAACCAAAACTTAAATATTCGTTTTTCTCATAGGATGGTCCAAAAGCAAATCCACCTGAAAAAATTTCAAGTTGTTGATTAACACTATAAAAATCTTGAGCGTTCATAGTATCAATAGCATTTTGGAGTTTTGTATTAAAATCTATACCATTATCTGCAAAAAGATCATAAATGGTAGCACCAGAAGTGCCTCCTTTTAAATAAATATGAGATAGTAATGGTATTCCAAAATAGCCCTCATTGCTTACTTTACCTCCCGGATTTAGCAATAAAGACTGTGGTATTTCTGAAAACCCATAAAGTATTTGCTTGTTTTGAGAGAACGAGAAACAACTTAAAATAAGCATTAAAAATGTACTTATTTTTCTCATTCAATATCGTCTCTTATATTGAAATAAAAAACGGCTAAAGATTTTAATTGTATTCTACCTATTGTATTTTGATCAACAGACTCGCCCGGAAGTAATCTAAGGGTAAACACCAACAAATTTGTTCTTTTTAAGGCCTGCAATGTATTATCTTCAAAAGTCTCAATATATGTTGTGAAATTTTCATTGTTGTTTGATGAAGCTTCCTGAAAAATGGTAAACGTATGTTGTAATTGATTATCATCAAATAAATCTACCTGTAACTCAAAGGCACGATTAATAGTATTAATTATTTCAAATTGAAATTCTGCTTTAACTAAATTATCTATAATAAATTTGTCATTAAAAAAATTTACAAGTACAGAATCCTGAATAACAGTGATTTCGTTTCCGCTATCTAAAAATCTATTTGCAGGTTCGTCAAAAAAGATAAGACTAGATTCTAAAACTGGTGTTGCTTCAAAATCTTTTGTTTGTTCAAAATCAATATCTTCAACACATGAAAATACCAAGATTGAATAACTAATTACAACGCAAATTCTTTTTATAATTTCTTTAACCATAGCTTATTTAAAACGAATATTTACTCTAACTAGTATCTACAAATAGCTTTTTAGACTTATTAAATTATTAATCTGCTTTACGTTTGTATCAATAATTGTGTTGTTAACATCAAAAAATATGACTTCCATTCCAATGCTTTTTGCACCTAATATGTCGGCTTCATAACTATCTCCTATCATAATACTTTTAGTTATTTCAGCATTTGCCTGTTTTAAAGCGTAATTAAATATTTTAGGATTTGGCTTTTTAACGCCAACCATTTCTGAATTTGTTATGGTATCGAAATAATGTATAATTTTTGAACGGGTTAATTTTTTATGCTGTACTTCTTCAAACCCGTTAGTAATAATATGTAAGTTGTAATTTTGGTTTAGATAGTCTAAGATTTCAAAAGTGTTTTCAAATAAATAATTGAAAGTTGATAAATAAGTTATGTAATCTTCAGATAGTTTAACTATTTGATCTTCTTGTATTTGGTGATCCATAGCTAAAAAGGCATCATTTAATCTTCCAAATCGCAATGCTTTTTTTTCTATTTTTTCTTCTCTATAAAGTTTCCAATACTTCAAATTAATAGGCTCATAAAAGAATAGAAAAGTATCTAAATCAACTTTAATACTATTTAAATCAAATATTTTTCCGAAAGTTAATGCTGAATTTTTATCAAAATCCCAAAGTGTATGATCTAAATCGAAAAACACATCTGTAATACCGTTAATCTTCATTTACTGATTCTAAAATTAAATTAAACAATTCTTTAAAACCGGCCCATCTACTGTCCTCGCTAAATGTATAATTATGAAAAACAGGAATAAACTCACCGTTTACATACTTAATTTCATCTATAATTTCTTTTAAAACTTTCTTTTTATCTAGTAACGATTGCGTTTTTAGCAACGCATAATCCATAAGATGGTATGAGTAAATTTTCAAAGGGGTTTGCACTTCATAATCTAAATCATAAAACAAAAAAGGTGTGCAAGAACCAGCCCTAAAACCTATTTCATTTACATAACCCATAGTGTAATCTTCCTTAACTTCAAGTTCAATTAAATGCCTGTAAGAATCTGGTAAATTAAGCCTTGAAAAAGATTGCCTTGAAGCTTCTAAAGGGTTATTAATAATGGCTTCCATTCTAATTTTTTCATTTTTCAAAATAGAGGCATCATCTATGGCAAAAAAAGAGATTTTTAAACCCACTTTACAATAATCTGCAATATGTTTTATAAGTGATACAAACTTTTTTTTGTTTGGGTTTATACCTTTATCATAAGTAGAATAATCACCAATTAAAAAGAAAAATATAAACTTAAATTTAGATTGTTTTTGTTTATTAATTAAATATTTAAAAGTATCGAAG
>JBAQZZ010000226.1:0-14721 GCA_049791475.1 Flavobacteriaceae bacterium
CTATGGAGGCGTATATCTAATTAATACTGCCAAACCTGTGTTAAATTATTTATTTTCAACTAATTAACTCTTTTTAATAAGTTTATCACTGTTTGTTTTTTTTGTGATATTAGACTTAAAATGCAGATCCATTTGAGGAAACGCAATTACTATATTATTTTCAGTAAAATTTTTATTGATTATTCTTCGAATGTCACTTTTCATTTTTCCAATTCTAAAAATATTTGCACTAAAAAATAAAAGCTGAAAATCTAATGATGAGCTACCAAAGCTTAATAAACGAGCTTCAATTAATTTTTTATTTTGTATTTCGGAATGTTCAAACGCACTTTCTTCTAAAGTTTTAATCACAAGATTGACATCACTTCCATAAGCGACACCAACATCAATTTTAAAACGGGTTTGGTGTGATTGATGACTCCAATTAATAACCTTACTTGTGGTTATCAAAGAATTTGGAATGATTACAGAAATGTCATCCCTATTCATTGCTTTAGAAGTCCTTAAACCTATACTTTCAATGATTACAACATCGCCATCAATTTCTAAAACATCACCAACTTCTATAGATCGTTCAGAAAGCAAGATGATGCCAGAGATTATATCATTAAATGTTTGCTGTAATCCTAAACCAATACCTACCAATAATGCAGCCGAACCTGCCAATAATAAAGTAACTTTAACACCAATGGATTCTAAAACTAACGTAATGGCTATTATCCAAACCACATATTTAATAAATTTTAATAAGGCATAGGAGCTTCCAGCATCTATCTTACTAAATTTATTTTTATGAAAAAAAGCTTTCTTGATAACCCACAATAGTGCTTTAGTAACGATTATGATAATTAAAACACTAGCTAATTGAGAAACCTTTAGTACGTAATTACCAAAAGTGAAGATTTCAGATTCTAAGATTTGATTTATTTTTTCCATTCCAATTTCAACTATTGTAAAGCAAAAAATATATTGTTTTTGTTTTTCATAAAGTACTATGTTTTAAAGTCAATTATCATTCAATTTTTACTTTTTTTAGACTATAATCATTGGTTTCTTCTCTATTTCTGAAATAATTTTACCATCTTTTTTAATGTAGATTTAAACGCAATAATTATTGGTGTTAGCATAAAAATTGCAATTAACACCCCTGAAAAGAATAAAGAAAAAATCAATAAAGCTAATGATGTTTTAATGTCCCAAAATAATATAGAAACATTTACTTCATTAGTGTTTTGAAGCGTGAATACAACAATAAATACAAGTACAATAATTGTTAATATTACATAAGTTGTTTGTTTCATTTTTAGTGGGTTTTTGCAATAGAGATCTTTGTTATTTTTTCAAAATAGCTTTTAACACCTCGTCTTTGTCTAATTTTTTAGTACAAAAAAACCAGTCTTTACAATCTAATTCATCCGTAGAAGTCATTCTTTCTTCTGCAACACCACAAGAGCCTGCTGGTGAAATAATAACATCGTCACCAGGATTCCAATCTGCAGGAGTGGCTACATTAAATGCATCGGCAGTTTGCATAGCAATAAGTGCTCTATAAATCTCATCAAAATTTCTACCTAAACTCAATGGATAGTATATAATGGCTCTAACCATACCTACTGGATCAATAAAAAATACAGCTCTAACCGCTTGTGTTTTACTTTCACCAGGCTGCACCATGCCATATTTTTTGGCAATTTCCATAGTGATATCTTCAATTAAAGGAAATTTGACTTCTATGTTTTTCATACCATTAAATTCAATCTTCTCTTTAATGGTACGTAACCAAGCTATGTGACTGTATAAACCATCTATAGATAGTCCAACGAGTTTACAGTTTGCTTCCTCAAAGGTATCTTCAAGACTGGCGAATGTTATAAATTCTGAAGTGCAAACAGGTGTAAAATCTGCTGGATGGCTAAATAAAATCACCCATTTTCCTGCGTAGTCATCTGGGAAATTAATAGCTCCTTGTGTGGTTACTGCCTTAAATTTTGGAGCTTCATCCCCTATTCTAGGCATTGTGGTAATTTGTTCTTTTTCTTGTATTGTTTCCATTATTGTTTTTTATTACAGATGAGTAATTATTCATCCAACCTTAATATTAATCTTGATTAAAAATTCAGTCGTATTGATGTTCTACCATGTTAGTTCGTCCTGTTACTTTATCGTACTCTGTCCAAACTTTTACTGGTTTAGAATATAAGTGGAGACATACAGATCGGGCGTTATAAACATTAATATATTTATATATGGTCTTCGATTTTTGCATGTAAGAATAACTTTGAGGAGTTAATTGAATGGAGCTTACCTGCTCTAGCTTGTTATTAGACAGTTTATAACGCTCTTCAATAAATTTTCCACAGATTGGATGAATCCACGCCTCTTCAGAATCAAGGTCATGAATTGGTCTCTCTTGCCCTTTTTCCCAGCATGATAAAAGCAATTCATAATCATCCGTCTTGGATAAACTAACTCTTTGAGGTTTCTCGTCGCTGAATTTAAAATAGTGTTCCCACTCAACAAAAGTTATATTTACGCGCCTCATCACATTTAAATAGCAATTTTCTGTTTTGTCTATTTCACAACTATTGAGCACCGAAATAAGTTCATCTATACTTTCTGTTTTTATTGGATTTAATTTTTTCTTTATATGCACCATTTTTATACGATTTATCAGTATTAATAAAAACAAAAATACAGACACAAACTACAAATTGAAATGACGTAGGTCAGTATTTTTAAATAATTGAAAATCAAACAAATAATATGATTTATCCCATTTTAAATAGTCTATATTGTAAGATGCATGAGTTTATGTCAATATGGATAAAGAATTACAAGGTCTAGAATTTTTTCAAGGTATTTTTCAATCCGCTGTGGAAGGTATTTTAGTAGTTGATGCAGATGGCATCATTATTAAAGCCAACCCAGCTAGTGAAGAACTTTTTGGTTATAATGAAGATGGACTCATAGCCCATAATATAGAAAATCTTATCCCGAATAAATTCAAAATAAACCATAAAAGCCATAGAGAAGGCTACATCGTAAAACCAAAAGCAAGACGAATGGGTAAGAACCTTGAGTTATGGGGATTAAAAAAAGATGGTTCTCTATTTCCATTAGAAATAAGTTTAACACCAACAATAATAAAGCAAAAACAAGTTGTAATAGCTTTTATAATTGATATTTCGGAGCGAGAAGAAATAGAAAAAAAACTAAACCATAGTCAAGCCAAACTAAAAAGACACTCTGAAGAATTAGAGAAAGAAGTGGCTAGCAGAACTAGCGAACTAACCACTACCGTTCAAAAATTAGTAGCCTCTAATTTAAGTCTCGAAGACCAAATACAAGAAACGCAAGAGGCTGAGCAAAGTGCTATTGCAAGTAAATCATTATCCTCGGCAATTGCTAAGAATTTTCCTAATGGATTTATCATAGTTTTTAACCCAAATTTTGAAATGCTACTTATAGAAGGCGAAGCTATTATACCATTAGGACTAGACAAATTGGATGTTGAAAATACAACTATTGATGACATCGCCATCTTTTCCGAAATACAAAAAAGAAAACTAAAACAGGATATTGTAAAAACGATTGCGGGAGCGCATCTTGGTTTTGAAATAACCTACAAAAAACAATACTTCTCTGTAAATACCATTCCATTATTTAATAAGAATGCTGTTATATCGAGCGCCTTATTTGTTTATAGCGATATCACCGCACAAAAGAAAATTGAAAGCGTTGCTAAAAATGCCTTAAAAAAAGAACAAGAACTCAATGAATTGAAATCACGATTTGTTTCTATGGCATCACACGAATTTAGAACACCTTTAAGCGCCATACAGACCCCAGCTATCCTTATAAGCAAGCAAAATGAAATTGGTAAGGAACCAAAACTTGATAAATATGTGGCTCAAATCAAACAAAACGTGAAGCACTTGGTCGTTATTTTGAATGATTTCTTATCCCTCAGCAAGTTGGAAGAAGGAAAGGTTGAAGCGAAGAAGCAATTGTTTGATTTTGTCCAGTTTTCTAAAACACTTATTGCAGACGTTTCGACAACGAAAAAGATTGGAAAAAATATCATTTTAGAATCACCAAACCATCCTATTTTACTAGATCTTGATCCAAAATTAGTGAGTACCATTTTAATGAATTTGCTATCTAATGCCATTAAATATTCTCCTAAAAACACAGATATCCTTATTACAATTGAAGAAAGCGACCTGTTTGTCTCGCTTCAAGTTCAAGACCAAGGTATTGGTATTCCAGAGGACGAACAGGAGAAGCTGTTTCAGCGTTTTTTTAGAGCAAAAAATGCACAGAATATTCAAGGAACAGGT
Organism: Flavobacteriaceae bacterium; assembly: GCA_049791475.1. Lineage (GTDB taxonomy): Bacteria > Bacteroidota > Bacteroidia > Flavobacteriales > Flavobacteriaceae > CAXBID01. The sequence goes on from JBAQZZ010000226.1 coordinate 4,341, forward strand.
TTAGGTCTTAATATTGTAAAACAATACGTAGACCTTATGGATGGTACTATTGATTTTAAGAGCGAAATAAATAAAGGCACAACTTTTTTAATCAAGTGGCCAAAACCAAAATCAACTACCTAGGGGCAAGCTCACGAGGCATTCGGAAGGAAACGACTTTAATAATATCGAGGCAAGCCTCGGAGCATTTAAATCTCGATTATCGAGTAAATAAAAAAACGATGACAAAAATACTTTTAATAGAAGACCACCAAGATGTGCGAGAAAATACGGCAGAAATCTTAGAATTGGCAAACTACGAGGTTTACACAGCAGAAGATGGTAAGAAAGGGCTTGAAGTTGCGATGCGTACACAACCAGATATTATTATCTGTGACATTATGATGCCAGAACTAAATGGATACGATGTATTACTTTATTTAAGTAAAGATAAAACAATGGCTAGTACGCCTTTTATTTTCCTAACCGCTAAAACAGAAAGAATAGATGTTAGAAAAGGGATGAACCTAGGCGCTGATGATTATCTTACTAAACCTTTTGAAGAAAACGAATTATTAGATGCTGTTGCCTCAAGACTTAAAAAACATAGTTTCCTTAAAAAAGAATTCTCTAAGGATATTGAAGGTATTAATCAATTTTTTAATGAGGTATCGGTACAGCGAGGTATGGAAAGTCTTTCCGAAGATCGTAAGATTGTAACATTTAATAAAAAAGACTTTATTTTTATGGAGGGAGATGTTGCACATACACTTTACTTTATACAAAAAGGCGCTATAAAAACATTTAAGACTACGGAATCTGGTAAATCTTTGGTAACAGGTTTATTTGGACCTGGACAATTTGTAGGGCAATTATCTTTACTAACTGATAAAGGTACCTATAGAGATACTGCAACAGTTCTAGAGCAAGCAGAAGTTTTTAAGATTCCTAAAGCTGATTTTACAACCTTGCTATTTGGTGATAAGTTAATTTCCAATAAATTCATCACCATGATTTCTAACGATCTCATTGATCTGCAAGAACAACTCATAACTATGGCCTTTTCCACTGTTAGACAACGTTTAGCAAAAGTAATATTGGATTTATCTAAAAATAAAATTCTTCATAATTATAAGAATAAAGGCATCAGTATTTCAAGAGCAGGTTTAGCAAGTCTTATAGGCACAGCTGCTGAAACTGCTACTAGAATGCTAACCGATTTTAAGGATGAAGCATTAATAAGCATTGGTTCGCATAGAGAAATTATTATTGAAGACAAAAAAAGCTTAGAAGATATTGCTCTTTTTGGATAAAACCAGACAGGTTGACCCACGTCATTGAAAGAAAGGAATGTTACTATTAATTTAGCGGTACGTTAAAACTAAATTAATATTTATACAATGTCTTCAAAAAAACATAACACACAACAAAAATTGTTTGTTATAAGAACATTTCAAAGCTTATCACAAATAGAGACAGTATTAAACAATATTGCTCAAAAAAATAATACATCACTTCAGTTATCTATCTTGGGTCAGATTACTACCGATAAAACGATTACCAAAAAAGAACTTAAAAAAATAATAGCCGATATAAAAAAGCAATTAAGTGCTGTATTAAGCAAGCAATTTCAATTTGGGTACTTCCATAATGCCGAGATTGGCACCTTATTTATTGCAGGTCATTTGACCCCAACATTCATTAATAAAATTAATGAAAGAGAACTTGCCTCATTACCCACAGGTCTTATAGGAATATTTAAAGGACTGGGAATTAATACTGAAGAGATTAATAGTTATTTAACTGCGTTGAAAAATGAAAATTATTGTTTAATTATTCGCGGGGAAAGTAGTTTGTTAGCGAATATAGAGCCTATGTTAAGTAGTTATTAATTTGTAAGAACTAAGGGTGTTTAAAGTGTGTTCGACGCAAAGAACCCATTTCACTATTGAATATCAATCACCTATAATTTATTATCAGGTTGAGCACTCCCGATAATTATCGGGACGAAACCTTTAGATTTTGACGAATTTCTGAAACGATATAACAATAAGAATTGGTTTAAATACAAAAACGGGAAGCCTATTAGGCTTCCCGTTTTTTATGAAGGTGTTATTTTTTTTCTATCAGTTCCAATTCGTCAAAACTTTTATATCTAGACGTTTTCACAAATGGTTTTTTTAAGAAAAATGCCAACTACTTCATAGGGCCTCTTCTACTTTACAGTTTAGGAGGTCATTTTTTAAAGAAATCGAGAGATTTCAACTTCTCGATTTCCTTGAAGGTATTAAATGTAATTTGAGAGGGCTTGCCATTTTAGTATCTCTATTCCTAGAAACATAAAACACAAGACTTAAAATACATTTAGTAACTCCAAAATTAAATGGATATCACTATCCAAGAACCTATATTTTAATTTAATATTATCAAAGAACTTGTTATCTTAATTATACTGCAATATACGTATGCTTTTCAATACGAGAACTGACCTAGGTCAGTTTTAGTGTTTTAAATTATAATTCTCCATTATTTTTTGAATCATGATTTTATTATTTTTAGGAGCTATAAAAACTACAAACGTTTAGCTCCAGCAAGTGTAGGTAATATAGCCATTAATGCTAAAACTAACAATATATGGATAAAACCTCCTGCGCTGTAAACAAAGAAGCTTATAAACCAAGTTAATACAAGTATGCTTATAACTATATACGACAAACCTCTCACAGGGATTCTATTTCTTAATTAGATTCAGATTATAGTTTAATTTTTTGTAAAATATTTACTGCCAAATCTTTAAGACTTAGTTGTTCATTTAATGACAAAGGAACTTTTATAAGTTAATCTTACCTATGACCTAGATCAGTCATATCTTAAACGCTTTGCTCTTTCTGTTTTAATTCTGAAATTTCCAATCATTTAGTATCTACTTTAAATGAAAATGACTGACGTAGGTCATTTCATTTAGGTTCATATATGCCCATCTTTATATCTGCTATTAAAAACAACAGAATGAGACCTATGAAAAATCAGACTACATATTACAAGATTCGGAAAGAACTTCGCATCACCATAAAGCAAACACTTTCCGAATTGATTAAGTTTAAGAAGGATGAAAACAAAGTTGCATTCAATAAACTACTCCTAGATGTGATACCCGACATACGGCCCTATATCATCAAAAGAATTAAAACGGCTATTCAGAAAAATCATTTTCCGAAGAACAAATACGTTCCTAATGATTTTATAGATCAGTTATTTATTGAAACCTACAACCATATTCAAAATATAACAAATGAAGATGAGTTCTACGTTTGGCTCTATAAAAAGACCAACGAACTACTAGATGATGCTATCACCGAAGAAGAATTTGACGATTTATTCTTTCAGAATATAGATGACTATTCAAAACAAGAATGGGATCAAATGGAAGAAAAATTTACAGCCGAAAGTGATGGAGATCTCATTATGAAAGAAGAATTAACAGATATCTCTTATCACCAAAATCCCTACACAATAAAAGACGTGTTTATTGAAAATAACGAAGGGGAACTCATAAAAAAAATAGATGAGACCTTACACCAAGACCAGATTGATAAACACGTGCAATTTGTATTGCACAATTTACCATTGCAAACTCGAAATGTATATGAGCTTTTTACAAAACATCATCTTACTCTAACAGAAATTGCCGAAGTAAGAGGTCTAAGTATTCCAGATGCTAAACAACTTCTAGATAACGCTAGAAAACTACTAAAAGCTAGTGTATTCAATAGATATACTATCTATTAAAAGATGATTTATAAATGGACTATAAGGATTATTATAAAATATTAGGAGTTAGCAAGACTGCCTCAGTAAAAGACATTAAAAAAGCATATAGAAAATTGGCCGCTCAGTACCATCCAGATAAAAATCCTGATGACAAGAATGCCGAAGAAAAATTCAAAGAAGTTAATGAGGCAAATAGTGTATTAAGTGATAAAGAAAAACGCGAAAAGTACGATACTTTAGGTTCAGACTGGGAAGCCTATCAGCACACGGCAGATGATTGGCGAGACTATGCAAAACAAAAAAGCCAGCAAAAGCGGTATAATCAAGGCGACCCATCAAGTTTTTACGGTCAGCAGACTACCGGAGAAGATTTTTCTAGTTTTTTTGAAACTATGTTTGGCGATGGTAGGCAATCTAAAAGAGGACAACAAGCGGCGCATGCTGGTGGCGATATTCAAGCTGAAATGCCCATAACACTTCTGGAAGCCTATCACGGGAGTAAAAGGACTTTTGAAATTCATAATCAAAATCTAAGAATCAATATAAAACCAGGGTCTTATGATGGACAACAATTAAAAATAAAAGGTAAAGGGCAACCAGGAGTACAAGGCGGAAACAGAGGCGACTTACATATCATTTTAAGAGTGCAACCAGATCCTCGATTTCAAAGAAAAGCTGATAATCTAATGCACATAGTATCAGTAGATTTATATACCGCCATTTTGGGCGGAAAAATAGAAGTGCCAACACTTATAGGTAAGCTAAATGTCACTGTACCTAAAGAAAGTGACACTGGAAAAACGCTTCGGTTAAAAGGTAAGGGCATGCCCAAATACAATAAACCAAGTACTTATGGAGACCTTTTGGTAAAACTAAATGTGAATCTACCAAAACACCTTACAAAAGAAGAAGAAGAACTATTTAAAAAATTGCAAGTTTTAAGCGATAAAGAACCTGCAAGCAGACCCTAAAAATTTATAAATTATGAGCCTATTAACTGAAAATATTATACCTGGAGAAGATGGAAAAGTATTCGCTACCGATGCAAAAAAAACACGTCATCTTACAACAATACTCACTAAATTAATGGAATTGAAAGGCATTAAGAATGTACATATCGACTTTGAAATCTTACCTAGGGAGTTCACTATACATACCTCTAAATTAATACCAATAACCGAAATACAGAAAATCCCAATAAAAATGGGATTTCACATGATACCAAAAGGTTCTTTTGAAAGTTAAATTCTGTGATACTTTCATTTGGCAGAAATAAAATTGAGAGATAACTAAAAACAATATATAATAATTATAAAAACATACTATTATGAAAATAAAAATATCAAATCCAAAAATGCAATTTTTATTGGGCGCTGGGCTAGACGTTTTACACTTTGAAAGTATAGAATGGCTAAACAGCATTGCCTTTTGGAAACACGAGGTTAAGTTTTTTGACAACTTATTAAAAAATAAAAATTCTTTAGAAAACAATAATAATCCAGAATATATAAAGATGTTAAAAGATCTTGATAAAATCTACACCGACCTATTTGACGATTTAGAAGATAGGATTGTTGAGCACGAGAAACTATTATCCAGAATACAACAAGGAGAAAAAGGATTGGCCGATAATGATTACCGAGAAAAACATCGTCATATTTTTTTACTAATGGATACGTTTACAAGTGATTTTAAAACCTTCAAAAGAATGGTTTTTGATTATACAAAAGGTCTATAATAAAAAAAATTTTAAATGAAAATACTATGGAACTAACGATATATACTGGAAGATCTGACAATACTAATACTTTTAATAATTTCATGGCCTTTTATTATAGTCTACAAATGACGCATTTGGCAAGTGACTTATTAAATAAAGGATTATCACCAAAACAAATCTCAGATGCCATTGTAATGGCAGTTAAAATAGCAAAATCTTCAGGTATTGGTACCCGAAAACACTTTATGCCTATTTATAGTGCTTTAAAGCAAGAGATTATTCAAGATTGTAAATTGTCGCATTTGGGATACGGACTTGTTTTGATAAATGCAAGTCCTAATCTATCTGCCGTAGGAGACTTTCAAGTAAATGTACTAAAGGCGTTTTTTAATTTGAAAAATTAATTATATAGGACTATTAAAAATTTATAATTAGGAACACAACTTTCTTATATCCAGTAAAATTAAGCGTTATGAGTTACCCTTATTTCTCATATAGTTAATAAAGTTTTTTTAAGAGGTTTGTTTTTGATGCAATAACCATCATAAAGAAATGTACAAATAAAGAAAAGTAAGATGATTAAAAACTATTTCGATAAACAATTTGAATTAAGATATTTTGAGATGAATAAATCTGGTATGGCAACGCCAACTAGCATCTTGATTTTATTAGAAGAAACAGCAGCTGAACATTGTTATTCTATAAACCATAGTTTATATCAATTAGAAGCACAAAATGTTGGATGGGTTTTAATGTCTGGGGTTTTACAAATGGAGCGGTATCCCAATTATAAAGAAAAAATTACGATTAGAACTTGGTTATCAAAATGTTCGACTGTTAAGGGATTCAGAGAAAATATTATTTATGATGAACAAAATAACATCATTGGTAGAGCAAGAGGCTTATGGGTTTTTTTCGATATTAAAAAAAGAAGACCTGCCAAAATATTTGATGACATAAAAGAAAAATGGTCTTTCTGTAGTAAAGAAAGCATTGATTATAATATTTCTAAAAAAATTAAAGCCATTGAAAACGCTGATGTTGAATTAAAATTCAATATCAGTAGATTTGATACTGACATGAATAAGCATGTTAATAATATTCGATACTTACAATGGGCGGTTGAGTCAATTCCTGACGAAATTATTGATAATTATTATTTGTACTTTATAGATGGCAGATTCATTTCAGAAGCACATTATGGTCAAACAATTGTTTCTCTAACTAAAAAAAATACAGGAAATAAATCATTCATGCACACCATAAAAATTGAAGGAACAAATAAAGTTTGTGCCACAGCAAAAACTATTTGGAAGAAAATAGAAACAGGAACACATAACAATACGTAAAAAAAAATACTAAACATGTATGTTGATTAAAGATATAAATTACACTATAAGCGGAAATGTGGTTGCTCATCAACAAGCAACGTTTACCTCAAAGCAAACAACTATTTCCTTTGGTATTAAAGGTGACCAAACCATCTCCCAAACCCTGTAGAATTGTTATTAGGGGCATTTGCTGCTTGCTGTTTGAAAAATATTGAACGTTTCTCTGATACATTGAAATTTGATTATGAACATGCCCAAATAGAAGTAGTTGGAGAACGCCAAGAAAAACCAACAAAACTAGTTACAATCAAATACATAATTCTTATTAAAAGTGAAGACCCTAAATTAAATCCAAAATTATTGCATAAAAACCTTCAAAAATTCGGCACTATCTATAATACCTTAAAAGAGACGTGCAAAGTTTCTGGAGAGATAATATTGATAAACTCATGACACTATTTAATTAAAACAAATTTGACATTAGTGATTGGATAGACGCCGTGAAGCATATTTTTAGGTAATACAATTGATTCATTAGGCCTTAAAACATATTCTTTATCATCTATTGTGATTTTAGCTTGCCCTTCAAGAATTAATAATGGTGTATCCATTGGCGCTGAATGTGGTTTTAAAATATGCTCTTTTTTCATAGCAAACAATATCATTTTATAAGCATCGCTTTCAAAATAGATTTTGTTATTTACTTTGTCTAGATATTCAATTTTACTTGATAAATTATGTTCTGTTTTAGTTTTTTTATCAATATTTGTGCAGCTTAAAATCAATATTGCAATTGGTATTATGAGTAATTTTTTCATTTGTTTTATAAATTATATGAGTGTATAAGTCTTTAACTTTTGCCTTAAATGTTTTTTTTAGATATCATCTTATTTAAACACCAACTTAGATTCAAAAATTTCAGACCTCGCAGACGCTTTATTTATAGCAGGAATAAGGCTTGCGAAAACTTGAAAATTTCTAGCAAATACAGAAGTGTTTTCTGCTCTCTTACCCAATTTTAACGTCATCTGCTTTTCTACAGTAAGTTTATTGTTTTTACCACCATTTGATTTTATTAAAAAACTTTCTTTACTAAGAAAATCATCTCTTCCTTGTTTTTTTAAGATTCTACGTATTTCACTCTCATCCCAGTTAGCAATTAAAATGGGAATATCTTTTTTTCCGTGTATGTCATAAACAAATAAATAGAGCTGATATTCCATGTCTAATTTTACGTCCAAAGGATGAAAAATAATTTCTGTAATCACAGTTATTGTATTCGTACTATTATCACTTACATCAACAAACTCTGGAATGTCCTGAAGATATACTTTGCTTATTTTTGCCATGGATTTCAATATTTACAATTATTCTCTTTTCAAGATAAATGAATAGTGTGACATAGAAAATGACCTTGGTCATCATATTTAGGCATGTAATACATTAGCATATTTTGGGTAATTCAATTCTTGATTATAGGCAGGTGCGGATATTCCTTATTACGATTCTGAAATCTAAGAATAGTGTCTTTTACAATGACACCTTTATCAATATTTATAGCATTTTTAATGGTCATATTGTCATTCCAGCTTTCGCTACCAGATATCACAAATGGAAGGTGCACAATTAATGCGGCTGAAATGGATCTGGAAGCACTTTCCCAAAGATAACTTGGTGTATGATCTACGGCGTAATAATCAATGTTATCAATTGCTATAAGTGGATTTTTAAAAGTGGTAGGTTTTGCAAAATAAAACCCCATGCCTTCATCACAACTCACATCTATAATTAAGGTTCCAGGTTTGAGCATAGATTTTTCATTTTCTTTTACATAATCAATGGGATCATCTGTGTCCTGATATGTTCCATTTATTATGATTTCAGATTCATGTATTAAATCCAACAACGGTCGTTCTGAACCATCGTGCTCCACAACAATCAATCGAGGCTCGCCGGCATTTCCTTTTCTTAGTCTCGCATAATTCACATCTAACACTTCTTCTCTAACCTCATGGTCTGGTCTTTGAATACAAATCGTAATATCTCTAAAACCATGTGCTTTTAAAGCGTAAATAGCACCTCTACTTACTGCACCAAAACTAAAAATGATAACTTTTCGTTGGTTTCCATAATGACCATCAATGCCTTTTAGTTGAAGCGCGTGTATAACCGCACAATAGCCAGCCATTTCATTATTTTTATAAAATGTGTGCCTTCCCATTTGTCCGTTAGGATGCCATACGTACATATCTTCAAAAGCAATCAAGGTCAGTTTTTTATCTATGGCCGTTTGTGTAATTTCCCTTTGTTGGGCGCAATGCGGATACCCCCAAAGAATACCTCCATCCTTCAATGCTCCTAAATCGGATAAAATAGGTTTCGCGATTATGACGGATCCAATGTCTGATAATATATCGCTTCGGGTCGCTATTCCTCCAGTTAGACTGCTAATTTCTTCATCACTTATATTAAAAGGTTTACCATAACCTTTCTCAAAAATAAGCTGTCTTCTAATATGTTCCGGAAGCCGTTTTAAATGTTCTGGATGAATGGGCACACGCCTTTCATCTTCTTTTTTTGAAGTTCCAATAACTCCCATTTTTAAAAAAGTCATATTTTTTAAATTGAAACGATTTGCAGAGTAATGACATGAGCAAAGCGTAAGATTAAAATCACTATTAGATAGTTACTTACTAGCAATCAAGCATTAAGTTGGCCACTAGCGTTTCGTTAATCAAAATAAGGGCTTAAGAAGAAAGCCTCAGAGATTCGCTAAAGTGTTGCGAATGGATAATTAATATCAACAGATAAATAATACAATATAAAGATAGTTTAATTAAATCTTATTATTAGGATAAGAACAAACTAATATCTATTAACGTATAAGCTGAAAATATAGGTCGTTTGATGGGAATATTCTATTTATCAATTAGATGTAAAACATCTGGTTGAAAACTTACAATTGAAAATAGTGCTTTTACGAAATAACAAAACCTTAACGTTATTTAATAGTTTAAGAGGCTGAATGCGTTACATTATAATAAACAAAATTTATTAAATGAAATTTTTATACATCAAAAGAAGAACGAAAACAGAAAAACGTTACAGTATGAATATGGGAGAACTCACTACAAAGGTTACCTCTATAAAAAGATATTTTTTGGGACTACCAATTAAGACCATGCATAAATATCGAGAAACATACTACGGTGAAGTAAAGAACTGTGACGACTGTGTACTATTTATTTAATCTATCATTTTTATGGAAGAGGCAAATAAAGCGACTGTCTATCAAAATTATCTACCTGATTTACCAATGGTAGTCAAATTGGATAGTTACCGAACTCATTATAGTTAGGTAGACAAGAGCCCACACATCAAGAAATCCATTAGACCTTAAACATTTGTTTAAAAACAAGAATATGTATTTCGCTATGGTTATATTAATGAGTAAAACCCTTATATATGTTGTACTAAAGCCGGTTTAATGGGAAGAAAAAAGCCACTCAATCTCTTGAATGGCTTTCTATCACTGAGCTCCTTCTCTTGGGCTCGAACCAAGGACCCTCTGATTAACAGC